>JBOHCO010000845.1:0-2581 GCA_050698895.1 Streptosporangiaceae bacterium | reverse complement strand
CGCCCTGCCTCCGGCCGAGCTCGCGGTCCATCCGACCGACGATGACACCGCCCGCCACGAGCTGTACCTGATGTGCGACGACATCGAGGCCACCCTGGCTGAGCTGAGAGGCAAGGGCGCCGAAGTGGCCCGGGAGGTCTTCGATCAGGGCTGGGGCCTGCTCGCCGCCATTCGCCTGCCGGATGGGTCGGAGTTCCCGATCTATCAGCCTCGGCACCCATCGCCGCTCCAGCCCTGACCGTTTCCCGCACCTGGAGGCCGGTGACAGCATGACGAACTGGGAAAGAGAGATCGGCGCGATGACGCTCTTCGTTCCGGATCTTGACCGGGCGCGGGAGTTCTACCAGGACGCTTTCGGCCTGGACGCGCAGCCGATGGGCGATGACACGGTCATGCTGCGCTTCAAGGACATGGCCGTCTTCTTGCGCCAGGCCGGCGCGGCCCAGGTACCGCTGCCCGAGATCCTGGAGGAGGCGCGCAACGGCGCGGGGCAGTTCGCCGTCATCGTCGACGACGTGGACGCGGTGTGCTCCGAGCTGGCCGGGCGCGGGGTGACGCTGATCAGCGGCCCGGCGGATCGTCCCTGGGGCATGCGGACAGTCACCTTCGCCGATCCGGGCGGCCACATCTGGGAGATCGCGCAAGAGCTGCCCGGCGACGCCGGCTGACGCCGCGGGCGTGACAGCGCCGGGCTGCGGCGATGCCGCCCGCCACCCGGCTTTGCGTCACAAAGTTTTCCCCGAACCCCCTTGACTTTGCGCCGTAAAGCGGCGTCTACTTTATGACATAAAGTAGATCGAGGGAGGCACCATGAACCCCACGCCTGACACCGCCGCCGCCGGGAACGGCGGCCGCTTCGACCCGCGGCAGGCCGCTGCCCGGCTGGACCAGACCACCTGGCAGGCCCGCCGCACCTTCGCGTCCGGCCAGCCCCTGCTGTGGATGTTCCGGGCGGTCGTCGCGCTCGTCGCCTTCGGCGGCTTCTGGCTGTCCGTGCGCGGCCACCAGGACCCCTACTCCGGGCCCAGCGGCTGGGCCGTGCCTGTCGCCTTCGTCTTCGTGGCGATCAATATCGTCTGGAGCACGGTGGCCATCAGGCGCGCGGGCGCCGGCGTGACGGGCCGGCCCAGCGCCGGAAGCAAGCCTGGCTCGGCGCCATGCTGGTGGCCTGGATCGCCGCGAACGCGTTCACGGCGCCGCTGTACCACGGCGCAGCCCACCAGGTCTGGGGACTGTATCCGGCCAGCGCGCCGCTGATGTTCATCGGCCTGCTCGGCGCGGTCACCGCGGCCGCGCGGAAGGACCGGACCATGGCCGTCACCACCCTGGCCATCGCCATCATGGCCGCGGTCGCCGGCTTCGGCGGGCCGGCCGGCGCGTGGCTGATCATGGGCATCGGCCTGAGCGCCACGATGCTGTGCGCCGCCGCGTTCAGCGCCCGGCAGCAGAGCCGCGGGATGGTCCGGCCATGAACACCGACGAGCTCGACCCGCTGATCCACGTCCCCACCCGGCTGAAGATCGTCGCGACGCTCGCGGCCCTGCCCAGCGGCGACGCCCTGTCCTTCACCCGGCTGCAGGACATGATCGGGCTCACCCCCGGCAACCTGACCGTCCACCTGCGCAGGCTCGAGGACGCCGAGTACATCAGCAGCCAGAAGGCCAGCAACGGGGCCGTGTCCGTCACCACGGTCATCCTCACTGGCCGCGGCCGCCGGGCACTCGGCAGCTACACCCGGGCGCTGGGCGACCTGCTCGGCGGCCTGGACGGCTACGGAACCTCCGACCATGACCATCGACGCACCTGACCCGCTGATCCACGACCCGGAGCGGCTGCGCGTTGTCGCCACCCTGGCCGCGCTGTCCGACGGCGACGCGCTGTCAGTCACCCGGCTGCAGGACATGATCAGGCTGCCACCCGGCAGCCTGATCGCCTGCCTGCGCCTGCTGAGCCGCGGCGGCTACGTGCGGACGGAGAAGGCCGGCGGCGGCCGGGCGCCGGCCACCGTCGCGCTTACCGGCCAGGGCCGCGCCGCGCTGGATCGCTACCTCGCCGATCTGCGCCAGTTGGTCCAGGTGCCCGACGAGGATCGCCAGGCGCCGGCGCCCGGACTGCGCGCGGGCGATGCTGATCGCGACGCCGCTGCCGCCGCCCTCGCTGAGCACTTCGCGCAAGGCCGGCTGACACTAGATGAGCTCGTCGCGCGGCTTGAGGCCGCCCTGACCGCTACTACCTATGGCCAGCTGGCCCAGGTCACACATGACCTGCCGCGACCGGTAACTGGTGAACCGCTGGCCAGGGCCGGGCGGACGCGACGGCATAGCCTGAGGCGTGATTACCTGCGTCGTTGAGTACGTGATCGATCCCGCGAAGATCGACGCTTTCGAGCGCTTCGGCCGCCGGTGGATGGAGCTGGTCGATGCGCATGGCGGTACGCATCACGGCTACTTCCTGCCGGCCGAGGGGGCCAGCGACAAGGCCCTCGCCCTGTTCAGCTTCCCCAGCCTGGCCGCGTACGAGCAGTACCGGGCGCTCTTCGGCGCCGATCCCGACTTCGTCGAGGCCGACCGCATCCGGGACG
>JBOHCO010000844.1:0-3885 GCA_050698895.1 Streptosporangiaceae bacterium | reverse complement strand
TCTCGTTCCCCGCGACCGCGAACAGCCAGACCATGTTCTCGAACTCGGCCACCGACACCCGGCCGCCGTCCTCGTCCACCTGTGCCAGCAGGATCGACATCACGTCATCCCCGGGGCGGCGCCGCTTCTCCTCGGCCAGCAGGTGGGCGTAGGCGTACAGGTCGGGCATGCCCTCGCGGGTCCGCGGGTCGGGCATCCGGCCGCCGGGGCCGGGGACCGGCCGGACCGACAGCGCCTCGCGGGCCATGGCCGTACCCCGCGCCGGGTCGAACTCGGCCGAAGAAGCGTAGTCAGGGTCCTGGTAGCCGATGACCCGGTTGGACCAGTCGAACAGCAGCCAGCGGTCCTGCTCGGGCACGCCGAGGACGTCGGCCAGGGTGAGCAGCGGCAGGTCGGCGGCGACCTCCTTGGCGAAGTCGCACTCGCCGCCCTGGCCCGCGAACGCGCGCTCGCACAGGGCCCGGGCATGGCCGCGGATGCGCTCCTCGAGCCGGGCCACGGCGCGGGGGGTGAACGACCGGGCCAGCAGCCGCCGCAGCCGGGAGTGGCCGGGCGGGTCCATGTTGAGCATCATGGCCCGGACGTAGTCCAGCGCCTGCGGCGTGGCCGGGTCGCGGATCTGGGTCGCGCCGAGCCAGGAGGAGAACAGCCGGGGCTGCTTCATGACCGCTTCGACGTCGGCGTGCCGCAGCACCAGCCAGAAGCCGGGCCCGGCGGGCCAGCCGAGCACCGGGACCTCCGCCACCCAGGCCACCGGGCGGTCGCGGCGCAGCCGGCCCAGCGCGGCGAACGGCACGCCGCCGGAGTAGGTGGCCGGGTCGAAGACGACCTCGGTGTCGGGGCGGCCGGTGTCGGGGCGGCCGGTGTCGGGGCGGCCGGTGTCGGGGCGGTCGCTGTCGGGGCGGTCGCTGTCGGGGCGGGGCGCGGGCCCCGGCTGGCTCACGGCGCTCAGTCCCGGCCCAGGAACTCCTCGATGGACGCGGCCAGCGCGGCCGGGGTCTCGAACATCGGGTAGTGCCCGGCATTGGGGAACACCTCGAGCTCGGCGTTCGGGTAGGAGGCCAGCCAGGTCTGCCGCATGACCTCGGCCGACAGCGCCGGGTCGTGCTCGCCCACGATGACCTTGACCGGGGCCGGATTGCCCTGGACCCGGTCGGCGAAGTCGCTCCTGGCCCACGACTGGAGGTAGGCGCCGAACGCCTCGACGGCCGAGTTGTCCAGCGAGTGCTGCACCACGTGGTTCACGAACGCGGCGGGCAGGCGGCCGCCGGTGGTCAGGCTGATGATCGCGGCCCGGTTGTCGCGGCTGGCCGGGGCGCCGCTGAACAGGCCCCAGCCCGCGTCGTCGAACGGCACCTCGTTGGCCGGCACCGGGGTCAGCGCGACGATCCGGCGCACCCGGCCGGGGTGGCTGAGCAGCACGTGCTGCACCGCCTTGCCGCCCATCGAGTGCCCGACCAGCGAGAACCGGTCCCAGCCCAACTCGTCGGCCAGCGCGACCGCGTCGCCGGCCGCCTCCTCCATTGTGTACTCCCCGGCCACGCCCGCCCGGCCGCCGTAGCCGCGCAGGTCCATGAACACGTAGGTGTAGGCGTCCCGGTCCAGGTAGTCGGGCAGCGAGCCCCAGCCGCGCGCGGAGCCGAACCACCCGTGCAGCGCGAGCACGTGGTGGTCACCCGAGCCGATGGTTACCTGCGCGCTGCCCACCTGAACCTCCCGGTCCGCCCGGTTCGCCCGGTCCTGCCAGCGAATGTAGTCACCCGGGCCGGTCCGCGGGAAGCCCCAGGCGGCTGATGTCAGCAGGATGTGCACGGGTCAGGGGAATTGTGCGCTAATAGCGGCCGGTGGTATAACGTTTGCGTGACTAGGCAGCAGAGTAGGCAGCAGAGTAGGCAGCAGAGCAGGCAATCGGGACGCAGATGACGACGGTGCAGCCCGCCCCCGGGCAGCCGATCATCGCGGAGCACGCACTGGGCCAGCCCGCGGGCGGGCTGGGCGGCCGGATCGCGGTCGTGACCGGAACCGCGCACGGCATCGGGTCCGCCATCGCCGCGGCGCTGCGGGCCGCCGGGGCCACCGTGACCGGGGTGGACAAGGCCGACGCCGACCTGACCGACGCCGAGCAGGTGCGCGCGTTCTTCGCCGCGGCCGGCGACGTCGACATCCTGGTCAACAACGCCGGCGGGGTCGCCGGCCAGGTCGGCCAGCCGCTCGAGGAGGTCTCCGAGCAGGACTGGCACGCCGTGGTCGACGCCAACCTGACCAGCGCGTTCCTGTGCACCAGGGCCGTGGTGCCGGGCATGAAGCAGCGCCGCCGGGGCCGGATCATCAACATCTCGTCGGCGGCCGCGCTGACCGTGAGCAAGACCGGGATCCAGGCCTACGCCAGCGCCAAGGCAGGCCAGCTCGGCTTCACCCGGCAGATGGCCCACGAGCTGGGCCCCTACGGCATCACGGTGAACTGCATCTGCCCCGGCTTCATCCTGTCCAACCCGACGACCGAGCGGCAGTGGGCCAGCTACGGCGAGGACGGCCAGGCCGACCTGGTGGCCGGCATCGCGCTGGGGCGGCTGGGCCAGCCCGAGGACATCGCCAACGGCGTGCAGTTCTTCGCCGCGGAGCGGTCGGGCTGGGTCACCGGCCAGATCATCGCCATCGACGGTGGCAGTGCCTTCCTCTAGCGCCTCCGGCGCCGGGGGGCCCGGCGGCGGAGGGCTGGCCTTCGACGCCGGCGACGACGACTACATCAGCGAGCTCGGCGAGTTCGTCGCCGTGCCCAGCGTCAGCCGGGACGCGGACGCCGGCACCATGCTGGCCGCCGCCCGCTGGCTGGCCGCGCAGCTCGACTTCGCCGGCGGCCGGGTCGAGCCGACGGCCGGCCACCCGGTGGTCCGCGGCGAGTGGCTGGGCGCCCCCGGCGCGCCGACGATCCTGGTCTACGGCCACTACGACGTGCAGCCCACCGGCGACCTGGCCGAGTGGCTGACGCCCCCGTTCGAGCTGGTCCGGGACGGCGACGTGGTGCGCGGCCGGGGCTCCTCCGACGACAAGGGCCCGGTCTACATCGTGCTCAAGACCGCCCGGGCGTTCGCGGCCCAGGAGGGCGGCCTGCCGCTCAACGTGAAGTTCCTGTTCGAGGGCGAGGAGGAGATCGGCAGCCCGCACCTGCCCGGCTACCTGGCCGAGCAGGCCGCCGAGCTGGCCGCCGACCTGGTCATCTCCGCCGACGGGGCCATGTGGCGGCCCGCCGAGCCGTCCCTGTCGCTGGCCTCCAAGGGCCTGCTCAGCCTGGACATCGTGGTCACCGGCGCCCGCGCCGACCTGCACTCGGGCCGCTACGGCGGCACCGTGGCCAACCCGCTGCACGCCCTGGCCCAGGTCCTGGCCAGCCTGCACGATCCCGACGGCACGGTGGCCGTGCCCGGCTTCTACGAGGGCATCCCCCCGCTCACCGACGAGCGCCGCGGTGAGATCGCCGCCGTGGATTTTTCCGAAACAAGGTACCTCGCCGAACTGGGCCTGGACGCGACCCACGGCGAGCCCGGCTACAGCTCGCTGGAGCGGCTCTGGGAGCGCCCGACGCTCGAGGTCAACGGGGTGGCCGGCGGGGGCAAGTACACCGTGATCCCGCACGTCGCCACCGGCCACGTGTCCGGCCGGCTGGTGCCCGGCCAGGATCCCGGCGCCGTCATGGCGGCCATCACCGCGCACGTCGAGGCGCAGGCGCCCGCCGGGGTGCGGGTGCAGGTGCGGCCCGACGAGGCCCGCGTGCCGGCCTACACCATCCCGGCCAGCCATCCGGCCATCCGCGCCGCCACCGCCGCGCTGGAGGCGGTCTACCCCGGCCAGCCGGTGCTGCACGCCAAGATCGGCGGCACGCTGCCG
>JBOHCO010000843.1:0-3628 GCA_050698895.1 Streptosporangiaceae bacterium | reverse complement strand
CAGGAGCAGCCGCGGGGACAGCGTCCGGCCCCGCGGGGCCAGGCCCGCCTGCTGATGCTGGAGGGCCGCCGCCACGCCGAACGCGCACGCCGCGGCCAGCGCGGCGAACGCCGACACCATGAGTCCGCTAGCGGTACTCATGAGTGCTCTGCCCCGTCTGGCCCGTGGCGGCCCGCCCTGTCGCTCGTCATCTCATGGCAGTACACCCCACCGCCGTGGCCGGTCGATGCGGTCGCTGTGGTGACGACGTGTAGATCAGGCCGAAACGGCCGAAGACAGCCAAGAAGCCCCCGGCGCGTCAGTGCGCCCGATCGGCTCGGTTCAGGTGATAGGTCACGTGCGGCTGGACTGGATGGCCGGCCGGCACATTCGGATGGTCAAACCGGGCCACCTCGGTCAGACCGATCCGGCGCATGACGGCCTCGAACGGCGTGTTGAGCACCGCGGTCATGGACCAGATCTCGTCCAGCCCGACACCGTCAAAGGCGACGGTCAGCGCCGCCGTGGCCGCCTCCGTCGCATAGCCGGAATGCCAGGCGCTCCTGGCCAGCCGCCAGCCGACCTCCATGCCGCCCGCGCCGGGTACGCCCGGCGGCATCGGATTGAGGCCGGTGAACCCGATGAACTGGCCGGTCTCGGCAACCTCCAGCGCCCACAGGCCGAAGCCCTGCTCGTCGAACCGGGCCTCGATGCGGTCGACCAGCGCGTCGCTGGCCGCACGGTCGAGCGTGCTCGGGAAGAACACCAGGGTCTCCGGATCACCGTTCAGCTCGGCGAACGGCTCGCGGTCAGAGTCCCGCCAGCGCCGCATCAGCAGCCGGTCCGTGCGGATGGTGTCGAATCTCGGCGGCTCGGTCATCGTGGTCCTTTCGGCGGTGCGGAACGGGCCAGGAGACTTCAGAACAGCCGCAGCGCGCCGTCGTCGGTGCCGCGCATCGACTCATAGTCCAGCGTCACGCACCGGATGCCGCGGTCCTGCGCCAGCACCCGGGCCTGCGGCCGGATCTCCTGGGCCGCGAAGATGCCCTGGACCGGGGCCAGCAGCGGGTCGCGGTTCAGCAGCTCCAGATACCGGGTGAGCTGCTCCACCCCGTCGATATCGCCCCGGCGCTTGATCTCCACCGCGACGCTGACGCCGGCCGCGTCGCGGCACATCAGGTCGACCGGGCCGATCGGGGTCGGGTACTCGCGGCGGACCAGCCGCCAGCCCTCGCCCAGCACCTGCAGCTGGGCCGCCAGCAGTTCCTGCAGGTGCGACTCCACGCCGTCCTTGACCAGGCCCGGATCCACGCCCAGGTCGAAAGAGGAGTCGCTGATGATCTCCTCGATCTCGATGGTCAGCGTCTCGCCCGACTTACCGGTCACCACCCACCGGCCTGGCTGCTCGGCCAGCTTGCACGGCGGCGACATCCAGTTGAGCGGCTTGTAGCTGCCGCCGTCGGAGTGCACCAGGACGGAGGAGTCCGCCTTGATCATGATCAGGCGGGTGGCGAGGGGCAGGTGGGCGGACAAGCGACCTGCGTAGTCGACGCTGCACCGGGCAATGACAATGCGCACAACGGCCAACTCTAGCGATCGTCCAGCCGATGCGCGGTTCCAGTTCGACGTCGGCCAGGCCCGGCGGACGCGACCCCGGAGGCAAGGTCGCCGATATCGACCGTGGCCAGGCCGCCATCCGCGGCGGGCGCCACCTCGACGACCAGTTCCCAGGCCCGCTGCCGGGGCGCTGGCCCGCGCTGCGCGGATAGCCTTCAGCGCCCGCGGCGCGCTGGCGGCCAGGCGGTCGGCCAGCCGAGACCACCGAATCGGAGGCCGCCGGTCCGAATAGGTCCGGCTGCGCTCGGAGCATCGCGATGTCGGCCAGGCAGTCCCCGCCCAGTGCCGGGGCCACCGCCAGACCGGTGATGATCTTCCCCCGGCCGTGCACCGCCCGGGCGGGGCGCCATCGCTCGAGCGCCGCGTCAAGGCCGCGGTCCGGGGCCCGTTGCGCGCAGCGCCTGCGCCAGCAGCAGGCCACCGTCCTGAGAGGCCATTCCGGTGCCGTCAGCGGACACCATGATCTCGGGACGGCGGGCGGCAAGCGGCACGCGAAAAGTGCCTTTCGAACTGGTACGGACAGGACTCTCGACAAGCCCTATTCTTCCAGGTCGAAGGCACTTATCCGGCCTAAACGATCAGGCCAGGACGTTTGGCAGGCGAAAGCCCGAGGCGAGCGGCGATGTTCGACTTGGGCGCATACGGCCGCCCGCCCGGCCAAGGAGGAATAATGCGAAGCGGGACTTTTTGGACGGTAGCGGCTGCGGCGGCACTGGCGGCCTTCGCGGTGCCTTCGGCGTCGGCCGCCTCGGCGTCGGTTGTCCGATCCACCAGTGCAGGTAGTGATAGCACTGCCCTGTGCCCTGGCGGTGGGACCTTGCTGACTGCCGTTTCCGCACGCCGGCTGCCTGCAGGCGCGACGGCTTACAAGTATGTACTGCCGGATGGGGTGAGTTTCGAGAATACCGCTCCCCCGTCAGGCTTCAATGCCGCGACCGCGAGCAACCGGCTGTTGGCGGAGCTGCACTTGCCCCTTCGGCCTGTGGGCGCAACCGCGAGCGCAGCCGTGACGAAAAGCTGGCAAGCGCAAGTTGCGCCGTTCAGCAAATCCAGGATCAGCGGGTCCGACAAGTTCTGCGCGACGGGCGACGCCAATCCGGAAATGCCCGCCGTCACGCCGGCGGCGACCACCGCGAGCCAGCGCGCCACTGGCGCCAGGCCATCGGCCTCGGTCGGGCACACTTGGAGCAGCATCTGGTCCGGTTACGAGTTGAGAAGCGGGCCTTACCATAGGGCCGTGGCTCACTTCACGCAGCCGCAGACAAACACGAGCGCCAGGTCAATGTCTACCTGGGTCGGCCTCAACAGCGCTAGCAACGGCCGGCTCGTACAGGCCGGGGCAGGAGATGGAGACGGGCCTGGTGGAGGGAATCTGTTCTGGGAGCTCTATTGCAGCCCCAACCCAGGCGACTGCAATGGCCCTCAGGTATATAGTCAGTTTATTGCGTATCCGGGTAACGACGTGAGCGTCAACGTGTCCTATGATAATTCCCACGAATCATACTACCAGGTGGCGATCAACGGCGCGCTGGATATAAACACCTCGAGGGCGATGCGATCCGACAGCGCCACCGGCGCCGTCGCCGACTTCATAACAGAGCGCACCGGGGGCGATCTCCTTCCATTTACGTATGGACCTATAGTGTTCTCGGGGGCGCGAACGTATGCCGCCTGGAATAGCAGCACCTCCGTGCCATTCGGATCGCAGAACTTCTATGCCTACGAGATGACCAACGATGATGCATACCACGCGGCGCCATGTTCGGCTAGTTTGAATATCCTCATGTACCCTAGCAACGTCACCAGCGGTGGCTTCCAGAACAACTACTGTATTAACTAAGGGCTGGCTGCCGACGAAATGGCATCATGATCTAGGTTTCATCTGGGGCCCATTCCGGCCCTGGCCTCAGATCTCCGGAAGTAGTTGAGCCGCACGCCCGCTGACGTGCGGGTTTTCTTCTGCTGTTGCTGTGCGTAATAGTTAAAACTTCGCTAGGATTGTGGCATGTCAGCGGCGGTAGCGGCGATCCTG
>JBOHCO010000842.1:0-2686 GCA_050698895.1 Streptosporangiaceae bacterium | reverse complement strand
GCGCCGCCCCCGGCTGCTGCGGCGACGCTCGCGGCCGCCGCTGCCGCGGCCCGCGCGAGAGCCGGCGATTCAGCTGTCGGCGATTCAGCTGTCGGCGATTCAGCGTCGGGCGAACCGGCCGCGAGCGAGGCGGCGGCGGCCCCAGACTCGTCGGCAGGTTCGTCGGCCGGCCATGCCGCCCGCGACGCGCCGGGAGGACGCTCATGACTGCTGCGCAGGCGCGCGCCAGCGAGCTGGCCGGGGAGGCCATCCGGCTGCTCATCGACCGCGGCCAGACGATCGCCGCCGCCGAGTCGCTGACCGGCGGGCTGGTGGCGGCCGCGCTGACCAGCATCCCCGGCGCCTCGGCCGCCTTCCGCGGCGGCGTGGTCGCCTACGCCGCCGATCTCAAGGCCGCCGTCCTCGGCGTGCCCGATGACCTGCTAGAACGTCGCGGCGCGGTGGATCCGGCCGTGGCCGAGGCGATGGCCGAGGGCGCGCGGACCCGGATGTGGACGACCGTCGGGGTGGCCACCACGGGAGTGGCCGGCCCGGATCCGGCCGAGGGCAAGCCCGTCGGCACGGTCTACGTCGCCGTAGCCGGGCCGACCCGGACGACCTCCCGCGCCCTGGCCCTGGCCGGGGCCAGGGACGCCATCCGGATGGCTACGGTGGAGAGTGTTCTGGCCCTGCTGATAGCTACCATGCGGGAAGAGGATGACTGATTACAGCGTTACAGAGACGAACACGCAGCTATACCCTCTCCCGAACTGTCCGTAAGGACAGGTACGGTGGAGGTGTCAAGGGAACGGCTTCGGGGAGGGAGTGCGACGATGGTCTTGCTTCGTCACATGCTTGGCGATGCGCTTCGACGGCTGCGCATCCGTCAGGGCCGCACCCTTCGTGAGGTCTCCTCCGCCGCGCGCGTGTCGCTGGGCTACCTGTCCGAGGTCGAGCGCGGGCAGAAGGAAGCGTCCTCCGAGCTGCTGGCGTCCATCTGCGGCGCGCTTGGGGCTCCGCTGTCCCAGGTGCTGCGCGAGGTCTCCGACAGCTTCGCGCTGGCCGAGCTGCAGAGCGAGCCGGTCTACTCGGGCCCGGTGGAGCCGGCCCTCGACGGGCCGCCCGCACCGCGTGCGCCCCGGCGTGACGGCCCGGCTGCGGTTCCGGCCGCGCCGTCCGCCGCGGCCCGGCGCGTCGCCGTGGCCGCCGGGGCCCGGCTGCCGCTGGCCGGTCAGCGCCAGATCACCGTCCGCTCCGACCGCAGCATCATCTCCGAGCCCCAGCCCGTGCTGGACCAGGCCCGGCTGACGGGCGGCACGCCTCAGTTCGAGCGGATCACCGACATCACCAACATGGTCCCGGTATAGGGCCCTTTGCTACTGCCGAGCTACTGCCGAGCTACTGCCGAGCTACTGCCGAGCCTCGCCTGGCCGGGCTCTTGCATGTCGGGCGGCCGTTACTCCCAGGCGCCCGGGTTCTCCGACAGCTTGCGCACGTCATCGGGCAGGTTGCCGGTCACGATGTGCTCCAGGCTGACGTCCTCCAGCACGGCCCGCTCGTTGGCCCGCAGGGCGATCCACACGGTCTGGAGCGGCTCGGCCGCGCCGATGTAACCCAGGTTCTCCGGCCGCTCGCCGCGCATGCTCACCAGCGGCCCGTCGATGGCCCGGATGATGTCGGCCAGCGAGATCTCGCCCGCGGGCCGGGCCAGCCAGAAGCCGCCGTCGGGCCCGCGCTGGCTGCGGACCAGCCCGGCGCGGCGCAGCTGGGTAAGGATCGCCTCGAGGAACTTGCCGGGGATGGCCTGGCTGCGGGCGAGCGAATCGGCCGTGACGTGGCCGCCGCCGGAGGCGGCCAGCTCGATCGCGGCGCGGAGGGCGTAATCGGCACGTGCGGACAAACGCATGCCAAGCATTATGCAGGTAAACGGCACCTGTCCGCTGACGCCGCACGGCAATACCCGGCCCCGGCGGCGCGTCACGCGGGTCTCAGGGGTCGCTGACGGCACGTCGCGCAGGGAGGCCGGGGCCCAGCCTCCGGGGCCTCCAGGGTGGTCCTGGAGGCCGTGCGGGTGGGGCGCGGGTGCCGTGCGGGAGGTTGGGCGGGGGCCCGCTCCGGCCCTGGAGGGACCGCGGAGACGCTCGGGGCCGGGTGAGGCCCCGGCCAGGCGGCTGGCCGGGGCCGGCGGAGGGAACCGAGGCCCGTTGCGGACCGATTTAAGGGGTTCAGGGACGGGCGAGACCGAGGATCTCGGCGGCGGCGCGGCTGCTGGTCTGGGCGGCGCCGTGGGTGGCCAGGTAGAGCCGGGCCGGGGGGCGCCAGACGGGCAGGCCCATCTCCACCACGACGGCGTCCGGGCGGGCGGTCAGGAGCGCGCCCACGACCTGGGCGGCCGCGGGATAGCGGTGCGCGTCGCGGGTCACGATGACCAGGGAGCGGGCGGCCGCCGCGGCCAGCACGGCGGCGATGGAGCTGGCCTGCTCGCCGGCCGGGGCGCCGGTGCTGATCCGGCGCAGGCTGTCGGCCGGGACGAAGGCGCCCAGGCCCCAGGGCACCGCCCCGCCGGCCATGTTGTCCGGCGGGACCACCTCGACCACGAACGGCCGGTGCAGCGGGCCAGGCGTGCCGTCCACCTGGACGGCGCGCCGCGCGGCGGCCAGGCCGATCGCGTCCCCGGCCCGGCCCTCGCCCCGGCGCGCCGCTGAGG
>JBOHCO010000841.1:0-4741 GCA_050698895.1 Streptosporangiaceae bacterium | reverse complement strand
ACGCGGCCCCGATCAGCAGCAGCTTCCTCCGGCCGATCCGGTCGCCGAGGGTGCCCATCGTGATCAGGAATCCGGCCAGCATGAACCCGTAGATGTCGGTGATCCACAGCTGCTGCTGGCGCCCAGGCTCGCCGTCAGGTCGGGCAGCGCGAGGAGCAGGGTGTAGACGTCGATGGAGACCAGCAGCGTCGGCAGGGCCAGCACCGCCAGCACGATCCACTCTCGGCGCCCGGCCCGCGCCGGGCTGGTGTCGTACACGTCGGGTCCTTTCACGTTCACGGATGGTCCGCGCACCGGGCGGACCAGTTGTCGCAGACAGGTCGAAGCGGGCGACCGGATCTTGACCTCCGGCGCGGACCGGGTGCGACCGCCGCGTGCTGGACAGCCCGCAAGCCGGCGGGGGCCCGGTGCTAGTCGCGCACCGGCACGAGGCCAGCGGCCTGCCGACCGTGCTGACCTACGGGCACGCCGGCGTGGTGATCGCCGAGGCGCGCCGCTGGCGCGCCGGGCTCGACCCATGGCCGCTGACGGTGGAGCAGGACCGCTGGTACGGCCGGGGAACCGCGGACAACAAGGGCCAGCACTCGATCAACCTGGCCGCTCTGGAGCAGGTCCTGCGCGCCCGCGGCGGCCGCGGTCCGGGCGCACCTGGACCAGCTCGGCCCGCCCACGATCTGGATCCCGCGCTCCTGCCCCGCCTGCGCTCAGCACGCCCCTGACGAGCACCTGCTCGCCCCGCTGGCCCGGCAGGCACGGCGGCTGATGGCCGCGCTGTCCTGGGACCCCGGCGAACCGCACTCGCTGAGCTGGCGGACCTGGCGTTATGGTCGTGGCCGCTCTTTGATCCCGGAGGCGAGCAGGTCGACGACCTCAGCGATGCGGATGGCACGGAGGTCCGGCCGACGGCGGGTCGCATCGATCCACCGGAGATATGCCTTACGGTAAAACTGGGCCAGGGTATCGAAGAAGGCGGCCGCCGCCGGGCTGGCCGCGGAGCGCCTCAGCGATGTCGTCGGCAAGATCGGCCCGCTGAGGGCCTTCCGGGGCCAGGTCAACGTCCACGTGGTCGCCGATCGCGACGCCCCTGCTCAGCAGGCGCTTGTAAGCCATGGTCAAGACCCATCCGCCGTCGGCCGGCAAGAGCCTGGCGCGGACCCGGCAGCCGCCGATCGTGCCGTTGACGGGATGGTTAGCCTTGGCCCCCCACGCCTCGTCCGGGTCGAACGGCATCGTGATGACCGCGCTGTCGCCGGGACCGGCGGCAATGACGGCGCGGAACCGCTGTGAGCCCATGACCCCATCGTGGCACGGCCGCTACGGCAGGGTCCGGGCACGGACTATCACGCTCGTGCAGGTCCTCGCAGGTGATGCATCACCGCAGGAACGTGGTCACCACGTCCGCGAACCCGGCACGCGCGTCCACCCACGGGAAGTGTGCGGCGCCGTCAATCACGGCCAGCTGCCCAGCCACGAACACCGCGGCCGCCTGCCGCGCCAGGTCCACCGAAGGTGACAGGTCCAGCTCGCCCGCCACCACCAGCACCGGCGCCGTCAGCGCGGCCAGCTTGTCCCGCACGGCCCCGGGCGCGATGGCACCGTCGGCGTAATACCCCGCCTCGTACCCGGCCTTGAGCTGGCCTGCCTCAGCCGCCACGAGAGCACGCGCCGCGTCGTCCCAGCGCCCGTACAGGAACGGCGCGAACCGCGGCCGGTTCGCCTCGACGTCCCCGCCCTCCAGCGCGGCGACCAGCCCGGCCCGGGCGTCCGCATACCAGGGCTCGCCCGATCGTCGCCCGGCCAGCGCCAGCAGGTCCTCCTCGCCCTCGTCCAGCTCGATCGCGGACAGCTCCGGCGTGACCAGCACCAGCCGCCGCACCCGGCCCGGGTACGAAGCCGCGTACACCAGCGCGACATCGGCCCCGGCCGAGTGCGCGAGCAGATCTATCGACTCGGCGCCCACGTGCAGCCGCAGCGCCTCCACGTCCCCCGCCATCCGGTCATATCGGTACGTACCAGGGTCCTGTGGCTCCGCGGACCCGCCGGTGCCACGCAGCTCAAGGGTCACTAGTTCACGCCCAGCGAGCCCGCCGAGCCCGCCGAGATCACCCAGGTAATCAGCGTCCCGACCCGGCCCCGGCACGACAACCAGCGGCTCGCCCACCCCGGACCTCCGGCAGCTGAGCAGCGTGCCGTCATAACTGCGGAAGGTGCTCACCGCGGCACCATACCGAAACTCGCTATGCCGAACGACCCATTTGTGACCCGATACACGCGCCGGTTCGGCGCCGTCGGCCTCCACTGGATGACGCGCTCGGCCAAGGCTGACCTGGCCCGATGCCCCCAAATCTCATTCCGCGTATATTCCGGGCGCCGCGACGGGAATGCGTGCGGTAGGCATCAGCCGCACAGGGATCTCGAGTCCGCGTAGCAAAGCTTGCTGTTGCGCTGATCGGGGCCGTGCTTCCGCGGAAGCGGCTTGTGAAAATGGTGGACAAGGCGTAGCGGAAACGCGGGCACTGACCTGCTGGCGGCCGACCGGGATCACTTCGTGGTCGGCACCAAGTACTCGCTGAACGTCCGCGACGGCGACCTCAACGCGGGCGGTAGTCACCGCAAGAGCCTGGTGCAGGCGCTCGAGGCATCGCTGCGGCGGCTGCGTGCCGACCACGTGGTCATCCTGTGGCTGCACGCCTGGGACTACGTGACTCCGGCCGAGGAGGTGATGCGCGCCCTGGATGACCCAGCCAGGACTGCATCTTCGGCGGCCTGGCCGGCCAGCTGGACCGGCCACCGGGCCGGTCTTCCTGCTAGCAGCAATGCGCCGCCCGGCCCGCGCTGGAACCCTGTTCGTGTGGCGCTCAGTGTCCTCATCGTCGATGACAACAGGCTGTTCCTGCAGGCTGCTCGCGTTCTCCTGGAGCAGGAGGGCCTGCGGGTGGTTGGCGTTGCCGTCAGCTCGGCGGAGGCGCTGAGGCGCGCGGAGGAACTCCGGCCGGAGGTGGTCCTGGTCGACATCACGCTCGGGGATGAGAGCGGATTCGACCTGGCCCGGCGCCTGGCCGGCGGCCGCCCGGCCGGCGGCCGCCGGGCTGACGGAGCGGCGGTGATCCTGATATCGACCTATTCGGAGGCCGACTTCGCCGACCTGATCGCGGAAAGCCTGGCCGAGGGGTTCCTGCCGAAGCCGGAACTGTCGGCGCATGCGATTGCGCGGATCATGGCTGGCCGGCCGGGCGGCTAGCCGCCGGGGAGGCGGGAAGCTGGACGTCGAGGGTTGTTCCGCAGCCGGCCGGGCTGAGCACGGAGATCGTTCCGCCGAGGGCCTCAACCCGGTCCTTCAGGCCGATGATGCCGGATCCCCGGCTCGGGTCGGCGCCCCCGATGCCGTCATCGCGGATCGAGAGGATGAGAGCGCCGTCGCCGCCGTCCACCCGCACGTCGACGACCGACGCCTGCGCGTGCTTGGCGGCGTTGGTGAGCGCCTCCGACGCGATGTAGTAGCCGGCCACCTCGACGTGCTCCGCGGGCCGTGAGCAGAGATTGAGGTCGAGTACCACCGGCACCGCGGAGCGCCGGGCGAGCGCTCGGAGAGCCGGGCCGAGCCCGGCCTCGGACAAGACGGCCGGGTGAATGCCACGCGAGATCTCCCGCAGCTCATCCAGCGAGGTAACGAGATCCTGGGCCAGGACCGACAGCTCACCCTGGACCTCGTCGGCGGGCCGGGGAGTCATGGTCTCGATGGTGCGCGCCTTCAGCGCGAGCGAGACGAGGCGCTGCTGGATGCCGTCGTGCAGGTCGCGCTCGAGCTGCCGCCGGGTCTCGTCCGCGGCGGTGACGATCCGGGCCCGGGACGCAGAGAGCTCGGCGCGGCTCTGCGTATTCGCGATGGCGGTGCCCAGCAGCTCCGTGAACTCGGCCAGGCGATCTTCAGTGTTGTCGGGCAGGGGCGCATCCGTCGAGGCGATCGTCACCAGCCCCCATACGGCGCCGTTCACGATGATCGGGGCACCGGCCACGCTCTCGAGCCCGAGCTCGCGCGCCTCGGCGGCGAAGGAGCCCCGCCGGTCGGTGTAGTCCTGCGCCCGTGCCGCGCGGCCCGTCCGCTGCACCTGCCCGGCCAGTCCCGAGTGGTGCAGCGGCCAGCGCGTGCCCGGCTGGAAGGGATGCGGCCGGTCGCTCGAGGCGGCCAGCATGGTCATGGTCTCGCCATCATCGTCGTAACGCTGGACCGCGGCCACCGGCAGGTGCATCACCTCGGAGACCTTGTCCGCGACGGCGGCGAAGACCTCGGCCGTGCTGGCGCCCTCGGCCACCAGCGTGGCCACGCGCCGCAGCGCCGCCTGCTCGTCGGCCAGAACGCCGCGGGCCGCCTCGGACGCGGCGGCCCGTCGGCTGGCCAGGGTCGCGAATGCGCCGACAACGACCGACATGACCAGGAACAGGCCAAGCACCAGCACCGTCGCCCCGTTGAGCTGGCGGAGCGGGGGCAGAAAGTACCAGTCGAACGCCAGTATGGTGACGACCCCGACCGGGAGCGCGTACAGGACTCCGGCGAAGCGGGCGACGGCCAGCACGAACAGCAGCATGACCAGGCTGAACAGCGGCACGGGCACGTGATACCGCGCGGCGGTGCCGATGGCCGCCGTGACGGTGAACGCGGCGACGGCGGCGATCGAGGCCAGCACGATCTGCGCGCCCAGCCGCCCGCGCCACCCCCGCGGCCAGCGGGCCAGCGCAGGCC
>JBOHCO010000840.1:0-11261 GCA_050698895.1 Streptosporangiaceae bacterium | reverse complement strand
CACCGGGACCGGCCGCGGCCTGGCCCCGGCGGCGCCGTCGCGGCGGCGGCCGCTGCGGATCGGCTCGGCGTTCCCGCTCGGCGGGCTGGCCAGCGACGACGGCCGGCAGATGCGCAACGGATCCGCGCTCGCGGTGGCCGAGATCAACGCCAGGGGCGGCATCGGCGGGCGGCTCATCGAGCAGATGGTGGTGGACGTCGACATCTTCTCGGCGGCCGGCGCGACCCGGGCGTTCGGGATGCTGTTCGCCGCCGAGGTGGACGCGGTCACCTCCGGCTACGTGTTCACCGAGGACGTGGCCGCGGGCCTGGCGGCCGGCTACGGCGCGCCGTACCTGCACGCCATGACCTCGCAGTCCCAGGCCGAGGCGGTGCGCGACAACTACGCCGCCTTCCGCAACGTGTTCCAGGTCTGCCCGACCGAGGTCAACTACGGCCCCGGCTTCATCCGGTTCCTCAGCCAGGCCAGGGCCTCGGGCTGGCACCCGCGCAGCCGCCGGATCGCGGTGGTCCAGACCGCGCTGCCCAGCGGGCAGATGCTGAACCCGCTGACCGTGGAGGCGGCCGCGCGGTCCGGCTGGGAGATCGTCGCCCCTCGCACCGTGCCGGCGACCGGCGCCGACTGGGAGGCTGTGGTCAGCGACCTGGAGCGGCTCGACCCGGCCGCGGTCATGATCGCGCAGTTCCTGGCCGGCGAGCTGGCTGCCTTCCAGCTGCGCGCGGCGGCCCGGCTGCCGGACGCGCTGGTCTACGCCATCTACGCCCCGTCCGTCCCCGAGTTCCTCCAGCTCGCCGGGTCTGCGGCCGAGGGCCTGGTCTGGGCCACGGTGACCGGGACCTACGATGACTCCATCGGGCAGCGCTTCCGGGCCGGCTACCAGGCCGCCTTCGGCCGCCCGCCGGGCTGGTCGCACGCGGGCATCGCCTACGACGAGGTGTACCTGCTCGCGCTGGCCTGGCGGGCGGTGGCCGACCCGCGCGACTTCGCCACCGTCTCCCGCGAGCTGCGCCAGCTCCGGCACCGCGGCGTCAACGGGTCCTACTTCCTGGACAACGCCGAGCAGTCCGGGCTGAGCTTCCCCGACACCACGCCCGATCCGTCGCTGGGCCAGGCCCACCTGGTGCTCCAGGTCCAGGACGGCACCCACCGGATCATCAGCCCGGCGCCCTACGCCGAGGCCAGCTTCGTCCCGCCCGCGCTGAGGATGTCCCGCACCTCGGTCAGCGACGCGCAGGTCCGGTAGGCCAGCGCCCGCACGTCGGCCGGCACCGGCCGCGGCAGGGATGCGTCGGGGACCAGGAACGGCACCATCCCGGCCGCCGCCGCGCCCCGGATCCCGCTGTCGGAGTCCTCGACGACCACGCAGGCGCCCGGCTCGGCGCCCAGCCGCCGGGCGGCCAGCAGGAAGATGTCGGGGGCGGGCTTGCCGTGGGCCACCTCATCGCCCCCGGTGACCGGCCCGACGCGATCGAGCACCCCGGCCTCCCCCAGCCGGGCCAGGACCGTGGCCCGCGCGCTCGAGCTGGCCACGCCGACGGGCACCTGCTCGTCCCGCGCCCAGTCGAGCAGCCCGGTCAGTCCCGGCTTGACCTCGACGGTCTCGGCCTGGCCGTAGGCGGCCGCGCGGTCGCGTACGTCGGCCAGGCTGCCGCGGCGGGCCGGGCGCTCGGCCCACCACCCGGTCAGGATGGCCCAGGCGTCCGGGAGGGCCCGGCCCACGAGCTCGATGTACTGGTCGGCCGAGATCGACCAGCCGAAGTCCTCGGCCGCCCGCTGCCAGGCCCGGAACTCGGCGATCTCGGTGTCGAGCATCAGCCCGTCCATGTCCAGGACCAGCGCGGCGAACGACCGCCCGCCGGCCAGCCGGGTCAGGCGATCACCGCGGTCCACCGGTCGTCCAGGTTCTCCCCGTAGCCGAACGCGCCGTAGTGCCCGCAGCTCACCGCGGCCAGGTCCTGGCCCGCGCGCAGCGCGGCCTCGGGCCCGTCGCCCAGCATGAGCCGGGCCAGCACGCCGCCAATGACCGCGTCGCCCGCCCCGAGCGTGTCCACCGGCCGGAACTGCCGGGCCGGGGCCCGGGTGATCTCGCCGTCCGCGGTGCGCAGCAGCGCCCCGCGCGGGCCCTCGGTGACCAGCACCAGCTCCGGGCCGGCCGCGGCGGCCCGGTCGGCCAGCGCCACGGCCTCCTCGCTGGACAGGTGGCTGCCCGAGAAGCAGGCCAGCCAGACGTGGGCCAGGAGCGGCTCGTAGTAGTCCGCGGGCCGGTCGGAGAAGTCGAACGAGACCCTGGCCACCGCGGCCAGGTCGGCCAGCTGATCCTCGGTCGAGCTGCACTCCCCGGTGTGCACGCACCAGAACTGGCTGAGGTAGGCCAGGTCCGCCTCGTCCAGCCGGAACACCGACACGCCCAGCTCGTGCAGTCCGAACACCCGGTCGCCGTCGACCAGCGCGATGGTGGAGTAGGCGTTGGGCCCGTCCAGCACCCGCATCCGGGTCGTCTCCACCTGCTCGGCGGCCAGCGCGGCCCGGACCACCGCGCCGTCCGGGCCGGCGCCGGTCGCGCCCAGGTACGCGGTGGCCGCACCGCTGCGCCGGGCCGCCACGGCCACGTTGACGGTGTTGCCGCCGGGGAACACGCGGCCGAGGGCGGCGTAGACGTCGATAACGTTGTCCCCGACGGTGGCTATTCGGCTCAATACTCGACCTTGAACATGTACCGCCGGATATCCAGTGAGTGGCCGGTGACCGCCTCGAAGTGCTGAGCCAGCCGGACTGCGGTCGACCCGAGCACGATCGGGTCGATCTCAGGGTACGACTCGGCCGCGACGCCGGGCATCTCGAGGTCGGCCGCGTCGATGTAGTAGGCCAGCTTGGTGTACTTGTCCAGGAACCGGGCGGCGCGCTCGGCCACCGGCCGGGTCGCGTCACGGCCCAGGAACAAGATCACCGGCATGCTCTCGGTCACCACCTCGAACGCGCCGTGGAAGAAATCCCCGGCGTTGAACGCGGCGGCGTGCATCCACTGCATCTCCTGGAGATAGCACATGGCCAGGCAGCGGGCCACGTCCTCGTTCGGCCCCGAGCCGAGCACCTGGATGACCGGCTCGCCGGCCAGCTTGGCCGCGATCTGGGCCAGCGCCTCGTCCTGGCCGGTCAGCGCGGCGGGCAGGATGCCGGGCAGCGCGGCGTAGGACCGGGCCGCGACCTCCTCGACGGCGGTGTCCTGGTCCCCGCTGGCGGTGAGCAGCCCGTGGGCCAGGTAGGCCAGCAGCACCTGCTTGGGCTCCCAGACCGTGTGCAGGCTGTTATAGCCGAACATCTCGTCCACGCCCTGGCCGAGCGGGCTGCCGACCTCCCGGCCGATGCCCATGATCGTGCGCACCCCGAGCGAGCGCGCGGTCTCGATCGCGGCCAGGGTCTCCGGGGTCTTCCCGCTGTGCGACCCGACCACCACCAGGGAGTCCGGGCCGACCGCCGCCGGGCGCAGGTGGTTGAACTCGCTGGCGTTCATCCGGAAAGCGGTGAACGACCGCGCGCGGCGGGACAGCAGGTACCCGGCCGGGGAGCTGGCGTACAGCGATCCGCCGCAGGCCACGAACCACACATTGCGCAGGCCGCCGGAGATGGCCTCCCTGGCGATGGCGCGCATGCGCTCGCGCTGGTCGACGGCCCAGGTGATGGTCGCCGCCATGTCCGCGGGCAGCGGCTTGACCGGCGCTGCTGGCTCAGTCATTCAGGTGCTCTCCTTCAGGTCAGAACGGGAGGTGGGTGGCAGGCGGGCCGGGACGGTCAGCCGGAGACCGTCCAGTTCTCGGGGTTGATCCAGTAGCCGAGGTTCTGCGGCGTCGCGCCGTGCAGCGACGTCTTGATGGCCGAGAACTGGTAGGGCTGCAGCGGCAGCCACAGCACCGGCACGTTCTTGTTCAGGTACATCTCGTACGGGTACAGCGCCGACACCTGCTGGGACGCCTCGGCGGTGCGCATCAGGCCGTCCAGCTGCGAGGAGCAGTAGCCGCCGACGTAGGGACCGCCGCAGCCGAAGATCAGCGTCCCGATGGGGTAGTTGATCGGCACGCCGTACTGCCAGCCGCCCAGGTAGTAGTAGTCGCTGTCCCAGGTGCACTTGGCGCCCTTGGTGCACAGCGAGTCGGCGAAGGTGACCGAGGTCGGCACCGGGGTGTCGGTGATGCGGATGCCCGCCTTGGCCGCGTTGCCGGACAGCAGCTGGGCCTCCACGCTGTCCTGGATCACGCCGGTCGGGTACTCGAACTTGAAGCTGAGCGCCTGGCCGGCCTTGATCCCCGCGCCGCAGTCGCTGGCCCCGGTGCCCGCCCGGGCACAGGTGTCGGTGCCGCCGGGATGCACGCTCCAGCCGTGGCTCTTGAGGAGCGAGACCGCCGAGGAGACGCTGTAGGGATAGGCGTTCTGCTGCGCCGCCGGGTCAGCCAGCGGGCTGCCGTTCAGCTCCGGCGCGGGCTGGTAGGCCGGCACCGCCCCGTAGGTCTGCACCCCGGAGCCGTACAGCGCCGAGGAGATCATCGTCTTCTGGTCCACGGTGTGCTGGATGGCCTGGCGGATGTAGAGCTGCCGGAACAGCGGCCCGGTGGTGGGGTTGGTGTAGTTGAAGACCGCGTAGTTCATGCCCGCCTGGGCCCACGGCACGATCGAGTAGCCCTGGCTCTTGAGCCGGCCTTCCGAGGGCACGTCGTTGAACGGCACGTAGCCGTAGTCGATGTTGCCGGACAGCAGCTGGTTGTACTCGGCCGCGTCGCTGGTGAAGTCCAGGAACTGAACCTTGGCCACCTTGGGCCTGACCGGCCCCGAATAACCCTTGTTAGGGATCATCGTGACCTCGGAGTTGGGCTGGTAGCTGGAGATCCGGAAGGGCCCGTCCACCACCTGCCACAGGGGGTTGGTCGCGTAGGTGGACAGGTCCTTGGCCTGCCCGCTGAGGAAGCTGAACACCGCCCTGGCGCCGGCCGCCGTCTCGTCGTAGTTGCCGATCTTGCCGCTGGCCGAGGTCTTGTCCCAGGCGTGCTGCGGCAGCGCGAACAGCAGGCAGAGCTGGTTGAGGAACAGCCAGTTGGAGCTGTAGGCCTGCTTGAAGTTGATGGTGAACGTGCGGGCGCTGGGGTAGCTGACGCTGGCGATGTTGTCGGGGATGTAGCCGGGCACGTAGTTGGCGTACTGGGTCTTGTTGGCGGTCAGCAGGTTCAGGTAAAAGCGCACGTCGGCGGTCGTGATCGGCTTCCCGTCCGACCACTTCCAGTTCTTCAGCGTGATCGACACGGTCTTGTTGTGGTTGCTGAACTTCGGCGCCTGCGCCAGCGAGAGGGCCGGGTTGTAGGACAGCGACCCGTCCTGGCCGAACCAGTACAGCGGCCGCCAGAACTGCTCGACGAACCAGAAGATCTCCTGCGTGGTGTCGTCGGCCGCGGGGAACAGCGGGAAGATGTCGACCGGCTGAGTGCCGGGCAGGTAAGCCACCGTGACCGTGCCGCCGCTGCCGCCCGAGCCGGACTGGCCCGAGCTGCCGCCCGGCGACGAGGAGCCGCCCGAGCACGCGGCGACCAGTAGCGCCGACAGCGCGACCAGCACGGTCAGCGGGGATCTCAGCGGGGTTCTCAGCAATCTCATGCGACCCACGGCTACCTCCTGAACATGGCCCACACCGGGGTCGGCGGGTTCCGATGGGACGCGCCCCCAGGTTCTGAGAACGCTCTCACGATGCGACATTTAACGTCAAGGTTCTGACCAGCTGAGACTTTGGCTCATTACTGGCCTGATTTTCTATAACAAGGCTGGTCACCGGCCAGCCGTAGGTCCTTCAGCGGATCAGACCTAGCGCCAGGCGAGACCGTCGTATACCGTCATGCGGCATGAGACCGCGCTCAGAACAGCCCGCGTCGCGGCCCACCCTCGGGGACGTGGCCGAAGCGGCCGGCGTGGCCAGGGCCACCGCGGCCCGGGCCCTGGGCAACTACGGCACAGTGCGCGAGTCCACCCGCAGCCAGGTCTGGGCGGCGGCCAGGGAGCTGGGCTACCTGCCCAACCGGGTCGCGCGCAGCATGGTCACCGGGCGTACCAACACGCTCGGGTTCGTCAGCGCGGACCTCGGGAACCCGTTCTTCGCCGGGACCATGCGCGGCATCCTCGACGTCTCCCGCGCGTCCGGCTACGAGGTCGTCATCGCCGACAGCCAGGAAGAGCCCGAGCTGGAGCAGCGCATCGTGCGCGTGCTGCACGAGCATCGGGTCGACGGCCTGCTGGTGGCACCCACCCAGTACCGCGACGGCTCCCACCTGATCGCCCTGCTGGACGAGGGCTCGCCGGTGGTGCTGCTGGACCGCTCGGTGCGCGGCGTGCCGGCCGACGCGGTCCTGGTCGACAACGTCCGGGCCGCGCGGGCGGGCGCCGAGCGGCTGATCGAGCTCGGCCACCGCCGGATCGGCCTGGTCACCACCGATCTTCCGCCGGACCGCCCGGTGGAGCGGCTGGAGGAGGTGGCCCTGGACCCGACGCACGCCTCCACCCCGGAGGCCCGAAGCGTGGGCTACCTGGCCGCGCTGCGCAACGCGGGCATCGACGTGGACCCGCGGCTGATCGGCATCTCCGCCACCTACACCAGGGAGCACGCGCGCCAGGCCGCCGCCGACCTGCTGGCCCAGCCTGACCGGCCCACCGCCCTGCTCACCGTGGACAACATCTACACGCTGGGCGCGTTCGAGGCGATCCAGGCCAGCGGCCTGGACTTCCCCGGCCAGATCTCCATGCTCGGCTTCGACGACCTGGAGTGGACGACGATCGTCCGGCCCCGGCTCAGCGTCATCGCCCAGCCCGCCTACGACATCGGCGCCACCGCGGCCCGGCGGCTGCTCGCGCGGCTGTCCGGGGAGCAGACCGCGCCCCAGGTCCTGTTCATGGAGACCACCCTCATCGAGCGCGACTCCACCGCGCCCGCCCCCGCCGGCTAGCTCCTGGCCCTCCCCCGCCCGCGAAAGGAGGCGCGCTGTGACCGGCTATCTCATCCGCCGGCTCCTCCAGGCGATCGTCGTCGTCGTCGGCGTGACGATCGTCGCGTTCATCTTGCAGAACCTCGTCGCCACCGGCCCCGCGCTGGCCCGCGCCATCATCGGCCCCCGCGCCACCACGGCGCAGATCCACGTGTTCATCAGCACCTATGGGCTCAGCCAGCCGATGCCGGTGCAGTACGCGCACTTCCTGTGGCAGCTACTGCACGGCAACCTCGGCTACTCCTACAAGCAGAACCAGTCCGTGGACGCCATCCTGGCCCAGCAGCTGCCCAAGGACATCGTGCTGGTCGGCACGTCGCTGATCCTGTCGCTGCTCATCGCCATACCGCTGGGCGTGGCCCAGGCGGTGCGGCGCAACGGCGTCATCGACCACGTCAGCACCGGCATCTCGTTCCTGCTCTACTCGATGCCCATCTACTGGCTGTCGCTGCTGCTCATCGCCGCGTTCTCAGTCTCGCTGCGGTGGCTGCCGGCCGAGGCCCCGCAGGGCGTCAACGTCGGCCAGATCCTGGCCGACCCGGCCGGGCTGGTGCTGCCCGTGCTGTCGCTCACGCTGGTGAACTACGCGCTGTTCAGCCGGTACATGCGCTCGGCCGCGATCGAGAGCCTGGCCCAGGACTACATCAGGACGGCCAGGGCCAAGGGGCTGACCGAGCGCTACCTGCTGCGCCGCCACCTGCTGCGCAACTCGCTGATCCCGGTCACCACCATGGTCGGCCTGTCGCTGCCGGGCATCCTGACCGCCGGCCTGGTCACCGAGTACGTATTCAACTTCCCCGGCATCGGCCTCACGTTCTTCAACGCCGCGGTGACCTCGGACTACCCCGTGGAGCTGGGCATCGCCGTCCTCGTCGGCCTGGTGACCGTGGCGGGCAACCTGCTCGCGGACATCGGCTACGCCGTTCTCGACCCGAGGGTTCGCTATGAGTGACACGACAGCTCCCCCGGCGGCCGCGGACACCGGGCCGGACCCGGCCCTCCCGGCCGGCGGCGAGGCGGCCGCAGGCCGCAGTGCCTGGCGCCGGGCCCTGCAGTCGTTCCTGGACAACAAGCTGGGCATCGCCGGGATCGCCCTGGTCGTCCTGGTCATCGCGTTCTGCTTCATCGGCCCGCTGCTCTACCACACCAACCAGGTCAGCCCCGACGCCGCGCAGATCAACCGGGCTCCCTCCGGGCGGCACCCGCTGGGCACCGACTACGTCGGGTTCGACGTGCTCGGCCGGCTGATGGCCGGCGGCCAGAGCTCCATCGAGATCGGCCTGGCCGTCGCCGTGGTGGCGACCCTGTTCGGGGTGCTGTGGGGCGCGATCTCGGGCTACCTGGGCGGCGCGCTGGACAGCATCATGATGCGCGTCGTGGACGTCGTGCTGGCCATCCCGTCCATCTTCCTGTTCATCTACCTGGCCACGGTGTTCAAGCCCACCGTCCCGCTGCTGATCATCGTGGTCTCGGCGCTGGCCTGGGTCGGCCCGGCCCGGCTGGTCCGGGGCGAGGCGCTGTCGCTGCGGGTCCGCGAGTACGTCCAGGCCGTGCGGGTCATGGGCGGCCACTCGACCCGGATCGTGCTGCGCCACATCGTGCCCAACACCATCGGCACCATCGTGGTCAACGCGACCTTCCAGGTCGCCGACGCCATCCTGATCCTGGCCACGCTGAGCTTCCTCGGCTTCGGCCTGCCGCCGCCCGCGGCCACCTGGGGCGGGATGCTGTCGGAGGGCACCAACTACCTCTACGACGGCTACTGGTGGGAGGTCTACCCGGCCGGCATCATGATCGCGCTGACCGTCATCGCCTTCAACTTCATCGGCGACGCCCTGCGGGACGCGCTCGAGGTCCGCCTGCAGCGCCGCTAACCCCTGGAGGCCCCCATGACGACACCCGTGCTGGAGATCACCGGCCTGCGCACGCACATCCGGCAGCGCACCACCACCGTCCAGGCCGTGGACGGGGTGTCGCTGACCGTGGCGGCTGGCGAGACCGTCGGCCTGGTCGGCGAGTCCGGCTGCGGCAAGACCATGACCGGGCTGTCGGCCATCCGGCTGCTGCCGCCGGGTGGTCGCATCGCCGACGGCAGCATCAAGATCAACGGCACCGAGGTGGTCGGGCTGCCCGACGCGCGGATGCGCCAGATCCGCGGCGGCGAGGTGGGCATGATCTTCCAGGACCCGATGACCTCGCTGAACCCGACCATGCCCATCGGCGAGCAGATCGCCGAGACCGTCCGGGTGCACAAGCGGGTCAGCCGGGCCGCGGCCGTCGACCGGACCGTCGAGGTGCTCGACCTGGTCGGCATGCCCCGGCCGCGCGAGCGGCTGGGCGACTTCCCGCACCAGCTGTCCGGCGGCCTGCGCCAGCGGGTCATGATCGCCATGGCGCTGGCCTGCGAGCCGTCCATCCTCATCGCCGACGAGCCGACCACCGCGGTGGACGTCACCATCCAGGCCCAGATCCTCGGCCTGCTGGACCGGCTCAAGGCCGAGCTCGGCACGGCCATGCTGCTGATCAGCCACGACATGGGGGTGATCGCCGGGCGGGCCGACCGGGTGGCGGTGATGTACGCCGGGCGCATCGTCGAGCAGGCCGGCACGGTCGAGTTCTTCGACCGCATCCGGCACCCCTACGCCGAGGCGCTGCTGGCCTCGATCCCGCAGCCCGGCCAGGACACCAGCCGCGCCCTGTACAGCATCCCCGGCACGCCGCCGGACCTGACCGACCCGCCGGCCGCCTGCCGGTTCGCGGCCCGGTGCCGCTACGCGAGCGACCGCTGCCGCGCCGAGGACCCGCAGCTCAGCGGCGACGACCACGCCCACCAGTACGCCTGCTTCCACCCGGTACCGGCCGACAGCGCCGATGCCGCCGGGTCCCGTGCGGCTGGCCTGCGGCTGATCGCGACGCTGCGGGCCCGGCCGCCGCGGCCGGTCCCCGGCTCCGCGGTCGGGGCCGAGACCGGGGCCGACCTGATCCTGGACGCCCGCGGCCTGGTCAAGGAGTACCCGATCACCAGGGGCGTGCTCCAGCGCACCGTCGGCTCCGTCAAGGCGGTGTCCGGGGTGTCGCTGCGCATCCGGCCCGGCGAGACCTTCGGGCTGGTCGGCGAGTCCGGCTGCGGCAAGACCACCATCGGCCGGCTGCTGGTCGGGCTGGAGCGGCTGACCGCGGGGCAGATCCTGTTCGCCGGGGCCGACATCACCGGGCTGGCCGCGCGGGGCCGGGCCGCGCGGGGCCGACTAGGCCCCGAGGCCGGCCAGGGCCGCCGCCGGACCCAGCGCGGGGCGCGGCAGAACAGCCGGCTGCGCCGGGACCTCCAGCTGATGTTCCAGGACCCGTACTCCTCGCTCGACCCGCGCATGCGGGTGGGCGCGATCCTGCGCGAGCCGCTGGCCATCCAGGGCATCGGCTCGCGCCGGGAGCAGGACCAGCGGATCGCGGCCATGCTGGCCGAGGTGGGCCTGCGGCCCTCGGTGGTCGAGGCGTACCCGCACGAGTTCTCCGGCGGCCAGCGCCAGCGCATCGGCCTGGCCCGGGCACTGATGCTGGACCCCCGGCTGCTGATCGCCGACGAGCCGGTGTCCGCGCTGGACGTGTCGATCCGATCGCAGATCCTGAACCTGATGCGCGACCTCCAGGAGCGCCACCACCTCAGCTACCTGATCATCTCCCACGACCTGGCCGTGGTCCGCTACATGTCGGACCGGATCGGCGTGGTCTACCTGGGCAAGATGGTGGAGACCGGCCCGGCGCGGGCGGTCTACGACCGCCCGGCCCACCCGTACACGGCCGCGCTGATCAGCGCCATCCCCAGCCCCGACCCGCGCACCGAGAAGAGCCGCAAGCGGGCCCAGGTCCGCGGCGAGCTGCCGTCGGCGGCCAGCCCGCCGTCGGGCTGCCGGGTCCGGACCCGCTGCCCCATCGCCGAGGACATCTGCGCCCGCGAGGAGCCGCCGCTGCGCTCGTTCGGACCCGACCACCTGGCCGCCTGCCACTTCCCCCTGCAGACCCCGGCCACGGCCGACTGAGCACCCCGCCCCGCGGGTGGTGCTGCTGTGCATGGCCGAGAGCCATGTGACCGGGCCGCCGGGCCCGCGGGCCGTCAGGCCGCGTCCGCCACGGTCCGGGCGATCTCGGCGATGCCGGCCGGGCCAACCCGGCAGCAGCCGCCGATGACGGCGGCCCCGGCGGCCAGCCACTGCCCGGGCTGCCCGGCGGCGGACTGGGACCGGCCGGCCC
>JBOHCO010000839.1:0-1049 GCA_050698895.1 Streptosporangiaceae bacterium | reverse complement strand
CGGTCCAGGATCACCACCGAGTCCACGGTCTGCGCCACCTCGGCCAGGATGTGGCTGGACACCAGCACCGTGGTGCCCTCCGCCGCCAGCCCGCGCAGCAGGTCGCGCAGCCAGCGCACCCCCTCGGGGTCCAGCCCGTTGGCCGGCTCGTCCAGGATCAGCAGCTCCGGGTCGGTCAGCAGCGCGGTGGCCAGGCCCAGCCGCTGGCGCATGCCCAGCGAGAACCCGCCCGCCCGGCGGTCGGCCGCGTCGGCCAGCCCGACCACGTCCAGCACGTCCTCGATGCGCGACTCGTCGGCCTGGCCCGCCAGCGCCTGGATCCGCAGGTGGCTGCGCGCGGTCCGGCCGGGATGGTAGCTGGACGCTTCCAGCACCGCGCCCACCTGGTGCAGCGGCTCGGGCAGGTCACGGTAGGCCACCCTGTTAATTGTCGCGGTGCCGGAGTCCGGCCGGACCAGGCCGAGCAGCATCCGCAACGTGGTGGTCTTCCCGGCGCCGTTGGGGCCCAGGAAGCCGACCACCGTGCCGGGCTCGACGGTGAAGCTCAGGTCGTCCACGGCGGTCACGCCGCCAAAGCGCTTGGTCAGCCCGCGTACGTCGATCACCGGCATGGTGGGTCCTCTCTGTCGGCTGGTGGCTGGGGCTGGCTCCAGGCTGCCGGGGGGGCGCCGGCCCCGTCGCCGGCCAGGCGGGCCGTTCGCGGTCGTCCGTCCGCGCAGCCCGGCCGCCCGCCTCTACCTCGCTGGGGGTAGGCGGCGGCCCTGGATGTCGTCCCCTGGCCGATGCCCTCCCGCAGGCCCGCCGCGTACCGTTCAGGTGACCGAGCCAACCTGACAGGACGTGATGACCAGACCAGAGCGCGCCGGCCTCCGGCCCAGCCCGGCCGGGCCCGGTGAGACCGGGGCCGCCGCCCGGCGACGCTGGGCCGTGGACGCCGTGATCGCCGCCGTCGTAATCGCGCTGGAGCTCCTCGGCACCCACGCCGCCGTGTCCTGGCACAAGCAGGCCGCGCCCGGCCTGGCCGCCTACCTGGTCCTGGCCGCCGGCGG
>JBOHCO010000838.1:0-4928 GCA_050698895.1 Streptosporangiaceae bacterium | reverse complement strand
GCTCCGGGGGCGGGAGCGCGGCGGGGGCGGCCACCACCCGCGTCCCGGCCCGGCCGTGCCCGGCCAGCTGGCCGTCCTCGATCAGGCGCTGGTAGGCCTCGGTGACCACGCCGCGGGACACGCGCAGCTCCTCGGCCAGCACCCGGGTGGCCGGGAGCCGGCTGCCGACGGGCAGCCGGCCGTCGCCGATGGCGGCGCGCAGGTGCTGGGCCAGCCAGTCGGCCAGGCCGCCTGCCGGGGCGTCGGCGCGGTCGAGCTGGAGGAAGTCGGTCCCCGTTATGGACCAGTGAACTTGGCCGACATTGGACCTGTCCATCGGACCATTATGACGGCAGAGTCGGCTGGGTGACGAACACTCCCCGGCCCGGGCGGGCCCAGTCGCGCAGCATCGGCGCGGGTGCCCTGGGCATGATCCTGGTCGGCGGGCTGGTCGGGGTCTCCCGGACCCTGACCGCGGCGCCGCTGTTCACCGCGCAGGCCATCCGCTACGCCATAGCCGCGGTCATCCTGGTGACGCTGGCCCGCGGCCTGGGCGTGCCGATCCGGCGGCCCCGCGGCCGGGAGTGGCTGTGGCTGATCAGCCTGGCCGCCACCGGCCTGGTGCTGTTCAACGTGGCCATCGTGCGGGGCGACGCGCACGCCCAGCCGGCCATGATCGCGGTCGCGGTGGCCTGCGTGCCGGTGCTGCTGGGCCTGGTCGGGCCGTTGCTCGACCCGCAGCGGCGCGCGCCCCGGCGGCGGGTGGTGCTGGCCGCGGTCGTGGTGACGGCGGGCGCGGTGCTGGTGGAAGGCGCGGGCCGGGCCGACGCGGCCGGGGTGGCCTGGGCGGCGGTGGCGCTGGCCTGCGAGGCCGGGTTCACCCTGCTGGCCGTGCCGGTGCTGGAACGGCTGGGGGCGTGGGGCGTCTCGGTGCACTCGGTGTGGATCGGCGCGGTGATGCTCGGCGTGCTCGCCGGGGTGATCGAGGGCCCGGCCGCCGCGGCCCGGCTGACCGGCCCCGACCTCCTCGCGGTGGCGTACCTGGTGCTGGTTACCGTGGCGGCGTTCGTGGTCTGGTACTCGGCGGTGTCCGCGCTGGGTCCGGGCCGGGTCGGGCTGCTGACCGGCATCGCGCCGGTCTCGGCCGCGCTGACCGGGGTGGCCACGGGCAGCCGCGCCCCGACCGCGCTGATGTGGGCGGGCATCGCGGTGGTGATGACCGGCCTGGCGGCCGGGCTGCGCGAACCCCCGCCGCCACGGCCCGCGACCGACGGCGCCCGCGCGGAGAGCTCGGTCCCCGCCTGCGAGACGGCGGACAGTGGTGGGAGGCTCGCCTGATGGACGACCATCTGTTGCGGCGCGTGGTTTTCGGGCATGACGCGAAGATCTGGGCCGACTTTCCCGAGCTGGCCGCCGGCGTGGTGCTGGCCGCGGGGATTACCGGCGATGCCGACGTGACGGAGCGGGTGGCGCGGCTGCGGGCCAGGGCCGACGCGCGGCTGGCGGGCGGGTCGGAGGCCGAGCTGCCGGAGATCCAGGCCTGGCGGCGGGCGTTCGCGCGGATGGGCCTGAAGCCGACGCAGTACCGGTGCGCGTCGGAGTCGCTGCTGCGGCGGTACAAGAAGGAGGGCTCGCTGCCGTCCATCCACCCGCTGGTGGACCTGTGCAACGCCCTGTCGATGGCCTACGCCATCCCGGTCGCGGTGCTGGACGCGGACCAGGTCGACTGGCCGCTGGAGGTCCGGTACGCCGACGGCGCCGAGCGCTACCAGGCGTTCTCCGGCGAGACGGAGCAGCCCCGGCCGGGCGAGGTGGTGTTCGCCGACGCGGGCGGGAACGCCCACGCTCGGCGCTGGACCAACCGGCAGAGCGCGGGGTCGGCGGTGCGGCCGGGCACCTCGGCGGTGCTGATGGTGGCCGAGGCGATGCACGAGTCAGCGGCGGCCGACGTCGCCGCGCTCATCGCGGAGATCTCGGCGGAGCTGGCCGCCACCTGGCCGCTCAGCCCGCACTCCGCGCTGCTCAGCCCGGACCGCCCGCGGTTCGAGGCCCCGGCGGCCGGCGCGCCGGGCGAGACGCAGCCGGGCGAGACGCAGCCGGGCGAGACGAGGCCGGGCGGGTACACCTTCGGCGACACCGACGTGGCCGCGCGGCGGCTGCGGGTGCTCAGCGAGGTGTTCGGGCCGCCGTCGCGGGCGCTGCTGGCCGAGGTGGCGGCGGTGGCGGGCCGGGCGCCGGCACTGGCCTACGACCTGGGCTGCGGGCCGGGTTACACCACGGCGCTGGTGTCCGAGGTCACCGGGGCCGGGCGGACGGTCGGCCTGGACGGCTCGGCCACGCACATCGAGCGGGCCAGGGCCGGGGCGTCGGGGCCGGTGGAGTTTGGCCGCTGGGACGTGCGCGACCTGCCGTTCCCGGCCGGGCCCGCGGACCTGATCTACGGCCGCCTGCTGCTGGCCCACCTGGCCGACCCGGCCGCGACCGCCGCGTCGTTGGCCACCCAGCTCACCGAGGGCGGGCTGCTGGTGCTGGACGAGATCGAGTGGATCGAGGCCAGCGACCCGGTGCTCCAGGCCCACCTGCGGGTGGCCGGGGCGATGGTGGCGACCAGCGGCGCGCGGATGTGCGCGGGCCCGCTGCTGGGCGGGCTGGCCGGGACGGCCGGGCTGCGTCCGCGGCTGGCCCGGGTGACGGAGCTGCCGGTGCCGACGGCGCGGGCGGCGACGATGTTCGCGATGAACCTGGCCGCCTGGGGCGACCGGCCGGTGGCCCTGGCCTGTGCGAGCCCGCCGAGCTGGCCGAGCTCAGGGCCGGGATGGAGCGGCTGCTGGACTCCCCCGCCGACGGCCAGATCACCTGGGGCCTGCACCAGGCGGCCTACAGCCGCGCTCCGTGATTTGCGGGCGGCCGGATCGCGGACTGCGGCCGGGCCGGAAGGCGCGGGTTCATGATCGCGGAAATCGGTCCGCGACTATCGCGGACGGATTTCCGCGATAGTCGCGGCCACCATCAAGGGCGGTCGCTGGTGCTGAGGACGGCGGAGAGGGCGTCCAGGGCGGCGGGGACCAGGCGGTAGAAGGCCCAGACTCCGCGCTTGTCGCGGGCGAAGATGCCCGCGTCGACCAGGATCTTGAGGTGGTGCGAGACCGTCGGCTGGGTCAGGCCGAGGGGCTCGGTCAGGTCGCAGACGCAGACCTCGCCGCCTTCGTGGGCGGCGACCATGGACACCAGCCGCAGCCGGGTGGGGTCGGCCAGGGCCTTGAGCAGCCGGGCCAGGTCGGCGGCCTGGCCGGCGCTGATCGGCTCGCGCAGCAGCGGCAGGCAGCACGCGCTGGCCAGCCTGGGCCCGGGCCGGGCGGTGAGGGTCATGCCTGAGGTGCTCACCAGCCCATTATGCGGCAGGCATTGACATGCGTCTATGCGTAGGGCAGCCTGCGGCATAGACAATTATCTATGCCTGGTGGTGATCAGCATGACCAACGAGACCAGCGGCAAGCCGGCCGGCGGCGCGCCGGCCAGCGGCAAGCCGGCCAGCGGCGCAGACGTCTGGGTGCCGGACGCATGCACGCTGTCGCCGGTCGACCGGGCCGGGCGGGTGGCCGAGTTCGCGGGGATGTTCGGCCGCACGGTACGCGGCGCGGCACGGACCGGGCCGACGCGGCTGCACCTGGACCTGGAGCCCAGCCCGGAGGCGGCGGCCCGCGCGGCCGGGCTGGCGGCGGCGGAGACGCAGTGCTGCTCGTTCTTCACGTTCACGCTGACCGCGGCGGACGGGACGCTGAGCCTGGACGTGACGGTGCCGGACAGCCAGGTCCCGGTGCTCGACGCGCTCGCCGACCGGGCCCTGGCCGCCCTTACGCCACCGGCCTAGCCGGACTTGTAGGTAAAGCGGTCTCCCTTCGACCGGGCGCTGAGCCAGAGGGAATCGGCGAAGATCCGGATGTCGACCGTCCCGGCCTTCTCGGCGGGCCGGGTGACCTTGCAGACGGTCGTGGTGCAGGCGGCGACCGTGGCCAGGACCTTGGACCCGGACATGATCCGGGCCTCGTCGGCGGATCCGATGGGCAGCAACCCGGCCCCGTGTACCGTGGCGGCAACGTCCGGGCTCTCGCGGAAGTGCCTGCTGGCGCACGACTTGCTGTCCTTCCGGGAATGGGCGCTGATGATCCCGGGGATCTTGGTCTGGTGCTGGTAGCCGGGCATGCACCAGACGCTGGACACGCCGCCGCCGCCGGCGCCGGTGCCCGGGGCCCTGCTGGCGTCGTTCCAGACGATCTCCTGCTGGCTGGCGCCGGTGCCCCTGAAGCTGGTGCCCCTGAAGCTGGTGCCGCCGACGCCGATCACGAACGGCGCGCTGGCCGGGCTGAGGGCGCTCACCTTGGGGTTCGTCTGCCCGGAACTCGGCCGGAAGCAGCTCGTCGAGCCCTCGTCGCCGGCCGCCGCGAAGATCGTCTGGCCCTGCGCGTTGGCCTGCTGGAACAGCAACTCCTGGGCCTTCATGCTGGCCAGGGCGGTGTTGGCCTCGCAGGAGCCCCACGAGAGCGACAGCACCCGGTTGGTGTCGGAGACGGCGAACTTCTTGAAGATGTCGTAGAACCCGGCGTTGGTGTTCGGCGACTGGTAGACATCGATGCTGGCCTGGGGCGCCAGGCCGGCGAGCATCTCGATGTCCAGCGCGGCCTCGCCGGATCCGGCCCCGGACCCGGAACCGCCGTCGACCTTGGTGTAGCTGACCTTGGCCGAGACGCCGTAGCACTTCCCGTAGGCGGAGATGTCGGAGCGCAGGTTCGGCTCCAGCTCGAGGACCCCGATCTTGGCGCCCCTGGCGAAGTCGCGCAGCAAGTACAGCAGGTTCATCCCGTAGACCCCGGCGACGATGTTCGCGGTGTTCGCGAGCGAGTCGGTGGCCGCCGCGCACGGCTGCGGCCCGATCGCGCTCGGGGCGGCGG
>JBOHCO010000837.1:0-2403 GCA_050698895.1 Streptosporangiaceae bacterium | reverse complement strand
TCGGCTCGGCCCGCGGCGACGACCGCTCGGTGGCCGCGGCCGAGATGGCCATCTCGAGCCCGCTGCTGGAGGCCAGCATCGACGGCGCGCACGGCGTGCTGCTGTCCATCCAGGGCGGCTCGGACCTGGGCCTGTTCGAGATCAACGAGGCGGCCCAGCTGGTGTCCAACTCGGCCGCCTCCGACGCCAACATCATCTTCGGCGCGGTCATCGACGACGCGCTCGGCGACGAGGTCCGGGTCACGGTCATCGCGGCCGGATTCGACGAGCCGCAGGACACCCGTCCGCGCGGCGGGCGCCTGGTGGTCGGCAGCTCCGCGGGCGGCGGGGCGGCCCGGCCGGCGGACATCCCGTCGGCCCCGGCCACGTCTTCATCGGCCTCGGCCTGGCGCACCAGCACGTCACCGGCGTCGGCCTCTTCGCCGGCGGCCCCGGCCGAGCGGCGGGACTCGCCGGTCAGCTCGCCGGTGTCGTCCGCGCCGCCGCCGCGGGCGGGCACCGGGACGGGCGGTTCCCTGGCCGGGGCGACGACCCCGGCTGACCGGGCGGACGAGAGTGCTGACTCGCCGGCGGGCGCCGGGGAGCCGCGCGGCGCCGAGCCCGCGGACGGGGTTCCGGCCCCCCGGCCGGCCGAATCGGCCCCGGCCGCGGCGGACCAGCCGGCGGGCAATGGATCCTGGTCAGCGGACGGCTCGGCGCAGTCGCGCGGGCTGGCCGCCGAGGCGGCCAGCACCCGCCGCCGCTCGGTCGTCTTCGAGGAAGACGACGAGCTCGACGTCCCCGACTTCCTCAAGTAGCCCCGCCGGGCGCGCCCGGCGGATGGTCGGCGGGTGGTCGGCGGGTGGTGGGCGAAGTGGCCTCGGAACGGGGCGGTGGGCCATGATGTGCGGGTGACTCAGGTGCCTGGTGATGCCGCCGACTCCGCCGACTCCGCCGACTCCGCTGGTTCCGCCGGCTCCGCTGGTTCCGCCGGCGCCGCCGATGAGGAGCGCACGGCCGAGCTGCGGGAGAACCTGGCTGAGGTGCGGGCGCGGATCGCGGCCGCGTGCGCGGCGGCCGGGCGGCCCGCCAGCGAGGTGTCCCTGGTCGCCGTGACCAAGACCTTCCCGGTGTCCGACATCCGGCTGCTCAGCCAGCTGGGCGTCACCGACGTCGGCGAGAACCGGGACCAGGAGGCCGCGCCCAAGGCGGCTCAGGCGACCGCCATGAGACTGCCCCTGACCTGGCACTTCGTCGGGCAGCTCCAGGTCAACAAGGCGGCCAGCGTGGCCTCCTACGCCGACGTGGTCCACTCGGTGGACCGGCTGCGGCTGGCCAGCGCGCTCGGGCGGCGGGCCGTCGCGAGCGGCCGTGAGCTGCGCTGCCTGATCCAGGTCGGCCTGGACGAGGCCGAGGGCCGCGGCGGCGCGCGGCCTGGGGAGGTGGCCGGGCTGGCCGAGGCGATCGAGGCCGAGCCGGGCCTGTGGCTGGGCGGCGTGATGGCCGTCGCGCCGCTGGGCGCGCCGGCCCGGCCCGCGTTCGCCCGGCTGCGCGAGATCGCCGGCGCCGTAAGGGATCGGTACCCGCAGGCCACGACGATCTCGGCCGGAATGAGCGGTGACCTGGAGGATGCGATCGCCGAGGGCGCGACACTCGTGCGGATCGGTACGGCGTTGCTCGGCGGCCGGCGAGCCTTCGTCAGGTAATGTCCGTCGAAGCGTGGCACGCCGGGGTGTGGGCGGGGCCGCTTGGCGGGCACGACGGAGGACAGAAGATGGCCAGCGCGATGCGCAAGATGGCGGTCTATCTCGGCCTGGTTGAGGACGACCACCGTTACGATCAATACCAGGACGAATACGGCGCTGAGGACGAGTACGACGAGTACGGTACCGACCTGGTCGCGCAGGAAGACCGGTCCGCCGCATACTCGGGCTTCGCGGAGAACGGGCACCTTCCGCCTGACGAGCAGGTCCCGGTTCAGATACAGACCACCGATTTGACCCGGATCACGACACTGCATCCCCGCACGTACAATGAGGCACGTACGATCGGAGAGCATTTCCGCGAGGGCACTCCGGTGATCATGAACCTGACGGAGATGGTCGACAGCGACGCCCGGCGTCTCGTCGACTTCGCCGCCGGGCTGATCTTCGGGCTGCGCGGGAGCATCGACCGCGTGACGAACAAGGTGTTCCTGCTGTCTCCGGCCAACGTAGAGGTGGCGGCCGAGGACAAGGCCCGCATCGCGGAGCGCGGCTTCTTCAACCAGAGCTAGCCGCTACCAGACAGGACAACAAGCTGCGGGCGCCGGGCGGTGCCCGCAGCGGGCTGCGGCGAGCGGGGCAGGGACGTGAACATAGTCAAGCTGGTGTTCTACTATGTGCTCTCGGTCTATCTGCTGCTGCTCATCGGGAGGCTGATCCT
>JBOHCO010000836.1:0-1728 GCA_050698895.1 Streptosporangiaceae bacterium | reverse complement strand
ACGTCCAGCCGGTACTGGAGATCCCGGACGATGGCCTTGACCGTCCGGGTCGTGTGCTTGACGACCAGCCGGCTGTGCGCGGTCAGCGGCCTGGTCTCGCTCATCCAGCAGACCATCGCCTCGATGTCCTGGGTCACCAGCGGCTGGTTGTGGGGCCGGCAGAACATGTCGCCGCGGGAGACGTCCAGGTCGTCGTCGATCAGCAGGGTGACCGACATCGGCGAGAACGCCTCGGTGACGGGCCCGGCGGCGGTGTCGATCCGCTTGATCGTGGTGGTCAGGCCCGAAGGCAGGTGCATGATCTCGTCGCCGGGCTTGAGCACGCCGCCGGCCACCTGGCCGGCGTAGCCCCGGTAATCGTGCAGTTCCGGGTCGGTGGCCTGGTGCGGCCGGATCACGTACTGGACCGGGAACCGGACGTCGATGAGGTTCCGGTCGGACGCGATGTGCACGTGCTCCAGGTGGTGCAGCAGCGAGGGACCGTCGTACCACGGCATGTTGGCCGAGCGCTGCACGACGTTGTCCCCGTGCAGGGCCGAGATCGGGATGAACGTCAGGTCGCCGATCTCCAGCCTGGCCGCGAACGCGGTGAACTCCTCGACGATTCCCTCGAACACCTGGGCGCTGTAGTCGACCAGGTCCATCTTGTTGACCGCCAGCACCAGGTGCGGCACGTGCAGCAGGGTGGCCAGGAACGCGTGCCGGCGGCTCTGCTCGGTCAGGCCGTTGCGGGCGTCCACCAGCACGACGGCCAGGTCGGCGGTGGAGGCGCCGGTGACCATGTTGCGCGTGTACTGGATGTGGCCAGGGGTGTCGGCGATGATGAACTTGCGCCGGGGGGTGGCGAAGTACCGGTAGGCCACGTCAATCGTGATGCCCTGCTCGCGCTCGGCGCGCAGGCCGTCGGTGAGCAGGGCCAGGTTGGTGTACTCCTCGCCGCGCTCGCGGCTGGTCCGCTCGACCGCGGCCAGCTGATCCTCGAAGATCGCTTTGGAGTCGTACAGCAGCCGTCCGATCAGCGTGCTCTTGCCGTCGTCCACCGAGCCGGCCGTGGCCAGCCGCAGGATGTCCATGTGGCGGCCGTCGGCCGGACCGGTGCTGGCCTGGCTGCCGGGTGCCTGCGTGCCCGTCATTAGAAGTAACCCTCTCGCTTGCGGTCTTCCATCGCGGCCTCGCTGGTCCGGTCGTCGGCCCTGGTCTGCCCGCGCTCGGTGATCCTGGTCGCCGCGATCTCGTCGATGACCTCCGGGATCGTGACCGCCGTGGACTCCACCGCCCCGGTGCAGGTCATGTCGCCGACCGTCCGGTACCGGACCCGGGCCTCGTAGACCGTCTCATCCTCGCCCCTGGTGACGAACTCGTTGTCGGCGATCAGGATGCCGTCCCGCTCGAATACCCGCCGCTGGTGGGAGAAGTAGATCGACGGGATCTCGAGCTGCTCCCGCTCGAGGTAGTGCCAGATGTCCAGCTCGGTCCAGTTGGAGATCGGGAACACCCGGATGTGCTCGCCGCGGTTGATCCGGGTGTTGTACAGGTTCCACAGCTCGGGCCGCTGGTTCTTGGGGTCCCACTGGCCGAACTCGTCGCGGAAGGAGAACACCCGCTCCTTGGCCCTGGCCTTCTCCTCGTCCCGGCGGGCCCCGCCGAAGACCGCGTCGAAGCGGTGCTCGGCGATGGCGTCCAGCAGCGTGGTGGTCTGCAGCCGGTTGCGGCTGGCCCAGCGGCCGG
>JBOHCO010000835.1:0-4394 GCA_050698895.1 Streptosporangiaceae bacterium | reverse complement strand
CGATACGTCGCCGACCGTGGCGCCGGCCACGCCGGAGGCGGGCTGCCCGTAGCCGGCCATTCCGGGGCCGGGCGGGATCGTGGGGGCCCCGGAGGGCAGCAGCGCCGTCGGATCCAGGCACCCGGCCCGGTCGGCCAGTTCGGCGGCCGACGGCCGGCGGGCCGGGTCGCGAGCCAGGGCGTGCAGCACCATCGGCATCAGCGGGGCGGGCATGGCGGCCAGGTCGGGCTGTCCGTTAATGATCCGGTAGAAGATCGTCTCGAACCCCCCGGTGCCGAACGGCGGCCGGCCGGTGGCGGCGAAGGCCAGGGTGGCGGCCCAGGAGTGCACGTCGGCGGCCGGGCCGCTGGGGCTGCCCTCGATGACCTCGGGGGCCAGGTAGCCGGGGGTGCCCATGAACATGCCGGTCATGGTCAGCCGGGTTGAGTCCGGCGCCTGGGCGATGCCGAAGTCGATCACGACCGGCTCGCCCTCGACGATCATCACGTTGGCGGGCTTGAGGTCGCGGTGCACCACGCCGGCCGCGTGCACGGCCGTGAGCGCGCTGGCCAGGCCGCGGGCCACCCGCAGCAGGGCGGGCCCGGCCAGCGGGCCGTCCTTGGTGACCAGGTCCTCGAGCGTGCGGCCGGGCACGTACCTGGTCACGATGTAGGGCGGGGTGCATTCCACGTCGGCGTCGAGGACCTGGGCCACGAACGGGCTGTGCACCCGGCGCATGGTCTCGAACTCGCGGGCCAGCCGGCGGCGCGCCGTCGCCTCGCCCGGCACCCCCCGGCGCAGGACCTTGACCGCGACCAGCTGCTGGCTGGGATCGCTGGCCAGGTAGACGACCCCCATGCCGCCCTCACCCAGCCGCTGGCGCAGCCGGTACGGCCCGAGAGCCTCGGGTATGCGCTCCTCCTGCACGCTCATGGCTCAACAGCCTACGGACGCATTGCCGCGATGAGGAGCAGGATTGGCCCTAAGTTGGCGATTGCCCTGGACAATACCCGGCAAAATCTTGCGCCCGGTGAGCGTCCGACAAGCACCCGGTCAGGGCCCGATCAGCGCCCGGTCACGGGTTTCCCTGACTGTCGGCCCCGGCCACCAGGCGGCGCAGGGCCTGGGCCGTGGCCGCGTTCTGGTCAGCCTGTTCCATCAGCGCACGGGCCAGCTCGGCTATCCACTGGCCGACCGGAACCGGCTGGCGGGACAGCACGACCCCGCGCACCTCGCGGCAGATCTCGGCGGCCGGCGCGCCGCGCTGCAGGCCCAGGGACATGACCCGGTCGCCCAGGCGCACTGTGACCTTGGACACAGTGCCCGGCCGCCCGCGCATCCGGTCGGACACCGACCGCTCCCGATCCACCGACACGCAGCCGGGCGGCAGCGCCTCGCCCAGCGACTCGGTCAGCACCCGGGCGTAGATGGCCACGTCGGTGCTGTCCGCGCGCAGCGCGGCCATCAGCATGTCCAGGGACAGGCCGTCGCCGTCGCCCGGCCCGCCTGCGACCGGCTCGCCCGCGCCGAGCTCACCGGCCGGCAAAGCGAGCCTTTCCGGGGCCGTTCTCGATGAAGCTGCGCATGCCGGTCCGGGCGTCCTCGGTGGCGAACAGGCCGGCGAAGTGCAGCCGCTCGATTTCCAGCCCGGTGTCCAGGTCGGCCTCCAGGCCCTCGTCGATGGCCTGCTTGGCCGCCCGCAGCGCCACCGCCGGGCCGGTCGCGAACCGCTCGGCCAGCTTGACCGCGGCCGCGTGGACCTCGTCGTCCGGCACCACCTGGTCGACCAGGCCGATGGCCAGCGCCTCCTCGGCGCCGACGAACCGGCCGGTGAACACGATGTCCTTGGCCCTGGCCGGGCCGATCAGCCGGGGCAGCCGCTGGGTGCCGCCCGCGCCGGGGATCAGCCCGAGCAGGATCTCCGGCTGGCCGACCCTGGCGCCCTCCCCGGCGATCCGGAAGTCGGCGCACAGCGCGAGCTCCATGCCGCCGCCGAGCGCGTACCCGGTAATCGCGGCGATGACCGGCTTGGCGATCCGGGCCATGGCCGAGAAGGAGTCCTGGAGCCGCCGGGTGTCCGCGGCCATCTGGCCGTAGCTGGCGTCCGCCATCTCCTTGATGTCGGCCCCGGCCGCGAACACCTTCTCGCCGCCGTACACGATCACCGCCCGGACCTCCGGGTCGGCGGACAGCTCGGCCGCGGCGGCCGCGATCTCAGCCTGGACCACGGAGTTCAGCGCGTTCATCGGCGGCCGGTCCAGCCGGATGGTCGCGATTGCCCGGCCGGCCGGCCCGGTCTCCACTCGTACGAACTCGCCCATGCACCACCTCCGTGCGCAGGCATGATCCTACGCAGCCGGCCGCCCCGGCAGCACGCCGCATCAGCACCCCGCGGGTGTTGCCGGACGGATGGCTGGGCTAGGTGTCCTCGAGAGCCGAGTCCACGGCGCTGGCCAGGGCCAGCACGGCCGGGCGGAGCCGCTCGGCCAGCACCGCCGGCTCGAGCCTGGACAGACAGCGGCCGGCCCCGGACGGGTCGTAGCGCAGGAACGCGGCGAAGGCGTCCAGGCAGGCCTGGTCCTCCGGCGTCCGGGTGTGATGGCCGCGCCGCCGCGGCCGGGCTGGCCGCGGCGCGTCCAGCACCAGCATGACTCCCATAACTGTCCCCCCTAGGACAGACCACCGATAAGTGGTCGAGTTTCCGAAAGCCAACTTACTGCCCGTAGCTGCGAAGGGCAACGACCTCACCCGAAGTCGGCGTTTGCGTCCCAGGTCCGGAACTAAAGGAAAAATGCCTGCTCAGTGGCATGACAAAGCGGACAGATGCCGCTAGACAGGTGTGCGAAGATTGTGCGAAGGTGGCCTTATGTCGCAGCGTCCGGATCCGCCGCCCTGGGGGGCCCTGATCACGTCGGCGCTGCGCCGCGGGGGGATGTCGGCGCGGCAGGCCGCCCGCCAGGCCGGGATCAGCGAGGGTCGGTGGCGGCAGATCAGCGGCGGCTACCAGGTGGTCAGGCCCGGCGTCTACGCGTCGGTGCGCGGGCCGGCCAAGACGCTGGCCCGGATGGCCGCCGCGGCCGGGGTGCGCCCGGACGAGCTGCGGGCCGCGGGCCGCGCGGACGCGGCGCAGGCACTGGAGGTCCGCGGCAGCGGCACCGAGCAGGTGCTGGAGCGGATCCGGTCGCTGGACGGCGACCAGGCCCGCGAGCTCCTGGCTCAGCTAGTCAGGACGCTGGACCTGCGAGCCGGGGCACCTTAGGCGCCGCCGCGCCCGCCGCCAGGCCGATACCTGCCCCGGTGGACTCCCGGACCGCCGGGGCAGGCATCGGAATGGCATTTCACTCGCCGGCGGCACGCGGCAGCGAGACCCCCTGCCAGCTGTTCAGGAAGCCCCGGACCTCGCTTTCGCTGTAACGGCGGTGGCCGCCGGGGGTACGGATCGAGGACAGCTTCCCGCCACGCGCCCAGCGGGTGACGGTCTTGGGGTCAACGCGCAGCATCGCGGCCACCTCGGCCGGGGTGAGCAGTCGGTTATCGGGCTTGATCTGGCTTCTCACGAGCAAGTCCTCTCGCACTCGGGGTAATGGTCGCCTTACAGAACGTGACGATCGTGAGCGTTACTGAACGAGCACGCCCTATCACAGGATGTCACATCCCCCTCAGTTTTGCTGGCCTTACTGTGCGGAAGGGCAGAAAATCTGCTCGCGTCGCCGAATGGCCGTTGCAAGGAGGACGCCGGGTGTAGTCCGGCGGTTTACTCGCGGAGCGTGCCAACCTGGACACGCAATGTCGCAGCTAGGTCGCACGCTGCGTGATAGGAGCCATACCCCCTGGAATTGCGCGTGAAGTAGCGCCGGAGGCGCTGCTTCAGGAGGTGTTGCTAACGCAGAACGGCGCGGACACCATGCCGACGGTGTCCGCCCCCGTTCCGGCCCGGCGTGACGTGCGCTAACGCAGGTCGCCGTTGACCATTCCCGCCGCGCTCGCGGGCACCGCGACCAGGCCGAGCTCGGTCGGGTTCGGCAGCAGCGGGTGGCTGGGCAGTACCCGCACGGTGTAGCCGAACGGGCCCGGCTCGCCCAGCTCAGCGTGGCCGAAGTACCGCGACACGCCCTCCACAGGACCCGAGCCCGCGTCCAGGGTCAGCGGCCGGCAGACCGGGCTGATGATCTCGTCGGCGTCGCCCGCCCGCCCGAACACCACCTCCACGGTGACATCGTCCGGGCTCAGCTCGCCGAGCGCGACGCTGGCCCGGATGGTGAGCCGGCCGCCAGGGGTCAGGTCGCCGTCGTCGGCCTCCACGTGCTCGACCCGCACGCCCGGCCAGGCCGCCCGCACGCGCTGCTTCCAGGCGGCCGGCTCGCCATCCGGGCCAGCGTCGCGCTCGGCGAGCTGAGCCCGGACGATGTCACCGT
>JBOHCO010000834.1:0-2922 GCA_050698895.1 Streptosporangiaceae bacterium | reverse complement strand
GCGCCGCCCCGCCCGGCCAGGCGGCGCCGCCAGCCACGACGGCCGCCCAGCCATATCGCCGGTTGGCGGCTAGGCCGCGCCCACGGCCGGCCGGCGCAGCGCTGACCGCTGGTCAGCACCCGTCAGTTCCCGCCGCATGGTCGCCGAACGCCGAGCCACGCTGGCGCCAAGGTTCGCACCAGCACCAGCACCAGCACCAGCACCGACAGCAGCACCAGCCCCGGCCGACAGGCCAGCCGCAGGCCCAGCGCCCGCCCCAGCCACTCCACCAGCCACCGCACCAGCACCAGCACCAGCACCAGCACCAGCCAGCGCACCGCTCGAAGATCCGGCCAGCCCGGGCTCGGCCCAGGCGTCGACCAGGTGGTGGCGGACCGCGAACGAGGCCGCTTCCAGCCTCGAGTGCACGCCGAGCTTGGTCAGGACCGACTGGAGATGAGTCCGGACCGTGGTCCGTGACACTCCCATCTGGGCCACGATCGCGCCCGTGTCCAGGCCCGCCACCAGCAGGCTCAGGCACTCCCGCTCGCGGCCGGTCAGGGTGGCCGCGACGGTGTCGGCGTGCGACGCGCGGCGCGGGCGCCGGGCCGGGCCGGCGTCCGGGAGGTCGATGACCCGCTCGCCGTTGGGCATCCGCTCCAGCGCCGAGACCAGGACCTCCACCCCGCGCGACTGGTGCAGGTAGCCGGATGCGCCAGCGTCCAGGGCCAGTTCGGCCGCGTCGGCGTCCGGATCGGCGCCGAGGACTACCACGGTGGTGGCCTCGCTGACCTCGATGACCCGCTGGATGGTCCTGAGCCCCCCGTCAACGGCCAGGTTGCAGTCGATGAGGCAGGCATCGGGCCGCTGATGACGCACGTAGGCGATCATCTCCTCGGGGCTGCGCGCGACCGCCCCGACGTCGTATCCGCGCTGGGTCAGCACGGTGGACAGGGCATCAAGGAAAATTGCCTGATCGTCTCCCAGAACCAGTCTCATCGGGACCTCCCGGACACCGGGAGACGGTCGAGCGAAATTCCCCCATTCACCACTGGGGTGAATGCCGATTCGCCGAACTTTGCCAGTGGCCAGCCCAATGCCGCACCGGCTGGCAGGCCTCTTTCGACGCAGCACCACCGCTGCGTAGACCGCACAGTACCCATTGCTTCTCCCCCCGCTACCCCGAGGCCGCGGACGCCGGGATGGCCGTCCTGGCCTCGGATCAGCTTGACCCTGAGTCGTGCTTACGCGCCGACGGTCATGACTGAACGTACAGACAAACACCGAGCGCGTCAGAATGATTCACGCTTCCATGTTTAGCTGGTCAGACTTAGCGGTGACTTTACTTTCCCGGCCCTCAATTGCCGACCAATTCACCCATATGGGGGATGTCGCGTCACCCAGCGCCCAAAGGTGGCCGTCTTCAGGTGAAGCCGGACGGGCCAGCGAATCCTCCGCCACTTGATCAGCTACCCGGCTGGGCGCCCATTTATCCCGGACATAGGCCGCCATCAGCGCATCTCGCAGGGCCGAGGCCCCGTACCGGCCGGAGACGTGCGCCCGGGCCGCGGCGGCCATCCGGGCGGCGGTGGCGGGCGAGTCCAGCAGGTGGCCGATGGCCGAGGCCAGCCGGGCAGGCCGCCGGGGCGGCACGAGCAGCCCGGTCTCACCAGGAACGACGAGGTCGGGTACCGCATTGACCGCGGTGGCGATCACCGGGATACCGCAGATCATGGCCTCCACGATGGCCGTGGGCAGGCCCTCGTAGCGGCTCGGCAGGACAAACACGTCGAAGGCGGGCAGGAGGTCGAGCACGTCCTGGCGTTCGCCCGCCAGCACGAGGCGGCCCCCGGCCAGGCCAGGCCAGCCGGGCGGGCCAGGCAGGCCAGGCGGGCCAGGCAGGCCGGGCAGGCCAGGCAGGCCGGGCAGGCCAGGCAGATCGGGCAGGCCAGGCAGATCGGGCAGGCCGCGCAGGCCAGTGGCGCGCGCCCGGACTCGCCCGGCCAGCTCGCCGTCGCCAACCCAGACGCCGACCACGTCGGGACGGTTCAGCTCGGCCAGCGCCGCGACAAAGTCCTCCGGCGCCTTCTGGTAGGTCAGCCGCCCGACGGCCCCCACGACCCGGGCGTCGGCGGGCAGGCCCAGCGCCAGCCGGGCCCGGCGGCGGGCCTCCGGCGAGGCGGACGGGCGGCGGGCGCGGCCCGGCTCGTCGGCGCAGACTCCGATGGTGCGCACCCGGTCGGGCGCGATCAGCTCGCGCCGCACAGCCTCGGCCGCCACCCCGGCGCCGACGCACAGCGCCACGTCCGTGATCTGGCCCAGGCGCTGCTCCACCGACACGTAGGCCCGCCGCAGCGGGCCCGCCTGGAACTCGTGAAACGGGAACCCGTGGTAGGTGTGCACGACCCGGGGCGTCCCGGCGCGGCGGGCCGCCACCCGCCCGACGGCGCCGGCCTTGGCGCAGTGGGTGTGCACCACGTCGAAGCCTCGCGCCGCCAGGAGCGCGGTGAGCCGCCGCAGCGCCCGCATGTCGCTGGCCGGCCGGATCGGTGCGCGCAGCTCGGGCTCGATGATCACCTCCAGCCCCGCCGCCCTGGCCTGCGCGACCAGCCGGTCCCCCTGGCCGGTGATGATCGTGGGCCGGCACGCCGCCGGGTCCACGGCCAGGGCGCCGCGCAGGGCCAGCACCCCGGCCCCGCCCTCCAGCCTGGTGATCACTGTGGCCACCCGCAGGGGCCGCGGTCCGGCCGTTGATGCGGTCCGGACCCGCATCACGGCTGCCCGGAACGCGAGGAAAGCCCATCCGTAACAAAGTCGCCTGCCGAACCCCGGCCCGCCGGGCCGCCCGCCGACCCCGGAGCGCCGCCCGCCGAACTGCCGCCCGCCGCGCCGGTCACCGACCCCGCCGCGCCGCCCGCCGAACTGCCGCCCGCCGCGCCGGTC
>JBOHCO010000833.1:0-14859 GCA_050698895.1 Streptosporangiaceae bacterium | reverse complement strand
GTGACCGTGAACCGAGGGCGGCCTTCGGCCCGGGCCGGGCGAACCCGCCGGCGCGCACAATCCTTACGGCTACGGACTTCCTGGCATCGCGGCCGCTTTGCCCCGCCCGCTGCGGGTAGCTTTCCACCTGTGATCGGCAGAATCCCCATCCTTGATGTGCAGCCCGTCGTGCACGGCGGGCGCTACCCGGCCAAGGCCGTCCCCGGTGAGCTGGTCGAAGTGACCGCGACGGTCATCCGCGCGGGACACGAGATGCTCGGCGCGGGCGTGGTCCTGCGCGATCCGGAGGGCCGCAGCCAGCCTCCGGTGATCATGCGCGAGCTGGCCGAGGGCACCGACCGCTACGGCGCCTGGGTCGCCCCGACCGGCGAGGGGCTGTGGCAGTTCCGGGTCGAGGCGTGGGGCGACCCCGTCGCGCACTGGTATCACGACGCGGGCATCAAGGTGCCGATCGGCCAGGACGTGGAGCTGATGTTCGCCGAGGCGGTGCTGCTGCTGGACCGGGTGGCCGGCGCCATCCGGGTCGCCCGCGACGCCTCCCCGGCTGAGGTCAAGGCCGCGCAGGAGACCAAGGCGACGCTGGCCGAGGTGGCCACCCGGCTGGCCGACCCCCAGACTGCCCCGATGGACCGGCTGGCCGCGGCCAGCGCGCCGCACGTGACCGAGATCCTCCGCCAGTTCCCGCTGCGCGACCTGCTGACCCGCTCGCCCTTCCAGCGCCTGGTCGTGCACCGGGAGCGGGCCCTGTACGGCGCCTGGTACGAGTTCTTCCCGCGCTCGGAGGGGGCCAGGGTGGACCCGGCCCGGCGCCGGCCGTCGGAGTCGGGGACCTTCCAGACCGCCGCGGGCCGGCTGGACGCCATCGCCGACATGAACTTCGACGTGGTCTACGTGCCGCCCGTGCACCCCATCGGCCGGGTCAAGCGCAAGGGCGCCAACAACGCGCTGACCGCCGGGCCCGGCGACCCCGGCTCCCCGTGGGCCATCGGCTCGGCCGAGGGCGGCCACGACGCCATCCACCCCGACCTGGGCACCCTGGCCGACTTCGACGCGTTCGTGGCCAGGGCCGGCGAGCTGGGCCTGGAAGTGGCGATGGACCTGGCGCTGCAGACCGCGCCCGACCACCCATGGGTGACCGAGCACCCGGAGTGGTTCACCACCAGGGCCGACGGGACGATCGCGTACGCCGAGAACCCGCCCAAGAAATACCAGGACATTTACCCACTAAACTTCGATAACGACCCCGAAGGCATTTACGCCGAGGTCCTGCGGATCGTCCGGCACTGGATGGACCACGGAGTCCGGGTTTTCCGGGTCGACAATCCGCACACCAAGCCGCTGCGCTTCTGGGAGCGGCTGCTGACCGAAGTGGCCAGCACCGATCCCGACGTGATCTTCCTGGCCGAGGCCTTTACCCGGCCGACCATGATGGCCGCCCTGGGCGCGATCGGCTTCCACCAGTCGTATACCTATTTCACCTGGCGCAACGGCGCCGAGGAGATCGCCGATTACCTGCGCGAGCTGGCCGGCCCGGCGTCGGCCTACATGCGGCCGAACTTCTTCGTGAATACACCCGACATCCTCAGCTCCTATCTCCAGCACGCGGGCCTGTCCGCGTTCCGGGTCCGCGCGGTGCTGGCCGCCATGCTGGCCCCCTCCTGGGGCGTGTACTCGGGCTTCGAGCTGGGCGAGAACGTGCCCCTGGTGCCGGGCAGCGAGGAGTACCTGGACTCGGAGAAATACGCCTACCGGCCCAGGGACTGGGAGCGGGCCCGCCAGCTCGGCACCACCATCGGCCCGTTCCTGGGCCGGCTCAACGCCATCCGGCGCGTCCACCCGGCCCTGCACCAGCTGCGGAACGTGCGCTTCCACTATCCCGACCGGCCGGAGATCCTGTGCTTCTCCAAGACTCTTCCGCAGAACTCGTCCGCAGGGCCGCCCCCCACGACACGGGATACGCGGGATACGCGGGATACGCGGGATACCGTAATTGTCGTGGTAAACCTCGATCCCAACCAGCCGCGGGAAGCCACGATCTGGCTGGACGGCGCGGCGCTCGGGCTAGATGCGCAAGAACTGAGCGCCGGCTTTCCGGTCACCGACGAGCTCACCGGTGCGCAATACCGTTGGGGTCAGGCGAACTACGTACGGCTGGACCCGACCGTCGCGCCCGCGCATATCTTTACTGTCTCAGGTATCCCGAAGGCCCCGGCGTAACTCATAACGGGCGCGTAACAGGGTCACCGTCACGCTACGGCGTGGACAAAGCGTCACGCCGCCTCCGGGCTAGCGGATATAGGTAGCAGTCACCACCAAGGCAAGCAGGAGTATTGCGTGATGCAGCCCACGCACGATGGAGGGCTCGGGCCGGCGCTGCCCGAGTTCCGGGCCGGCTCAGGAGCCGTGCCCACCGAGCCCGTCCCCGACTCGTTCACGTTCGAGACGCCGCGCGATCCGCAGTGGTACAAGCGGGCCGTCTTCTATGAGGTGCTGGTCCGCGGGTTCCAGGACCAGAACGGCGACGGCACCGGCGACCTGCGCGGCCTGACGTCGCGGCTGGACTACCTGCAGTGGCTGGGCATCGACTGCATCTGGCTGCTGCCGATCTACAACTCGCCGCTGCGCGACGGCGGCTACGACATCTCCGACTTCACCGCGATCCTGCCCGACTACGGCACCATCGCCGACTTCGTCGAGCTGGTCGAGGCGGCCCACGAGCGCGGCATCCGGGTCATCGCCGACCTGGTCATCAACCACACCAGCGACCAGCACCCCTGGTTCCAGGCCTCCCGCGACGACCCCGACGGGCCGTTCGGTGACTTCTACGTCTGGTCGGACACCGACGACCGATACGCTGACGCCCGCATCATCTTCGTGGACACCGAGCAGTCCAACTGGACCTACGACCAGGTCCGGGGCCAGTACTACTGGCACCGCTTCTTCTCCCACCAGCCCGACCTGAACTACGAGAACCCGCACGTCCAGGACGCCATCCTGGAGGTGCTGCGGTTCTGGCTGGACCTGGGCATCGACGGGTTCCGGCTGGACGCGGTGCCCTACCTGTACGAGCGCGAGGGCACCAACTGCGAGAACCTCAAGGAGACGCACGAGTACCTCAGGCGCGTCCGGACCGAGATCGACCGGCTCTACCCCGACCGGGTGCTGCTGGCCGAGGCCAACCAGTGGCCGGCCGACGTGGTGGAGTACTTCGGCGACCCCGGCGTGGGCGGCGACGAGTGCCACATGGCGTTCCACTTCCCGCTGATGCCCCGGATCTTCATGGCCGTCCGCCGCGAGCAGCGGTACCCGATCTCGGAGATCATGGCCCAGACCCCGCCCATCCCCTCGGGCTGCCAGTGGGGCATCTTCCTGCGCAACCACGACGAGCTGACCCTGGAGATGGTCACCGACGACGAGCGTGACTACATGTACGCCGAGTACGCCCGTGACCCGCGGATGAAGGCCAACATCGGCATCCGGCGCCGGCTGGCGCCGCTGCTGGACAACGACCGCAACCAGCTCGAGCTGTTCACCGCGCTGCTGCTGTCGCTGCCCGGCTCCCCCGTGCTGTACTACGGCGACGAGATCGGGATGGGCGACAACATCTGGCTCGGCGACCGGGACGGCGTCCGGACCCCCATGCAGTGGACGCCAGACCGCAACGCGGGCTTCTCCCGCACCGACCCGGCCCGGCTGTACCTGCCGGTGCTGATGGATCCGATCTACGGGTTCCAGGCGCTGAACGTGGAGGCCCAGGAGCGCAGCCCCGGCTCGCTGCTGCACTGGACCCGGCGGATGATCGAGATCCGCAAGCGCCACCCGGTCTTCGCCCTGGGCAGCTACGACGAGCTGGGCTCGTCCAACCCGAGCGTGCTGGCCTTCGTCCGGGAGAATCAGGCCGACACGGAACAGGAACCCGACCGGATCCTGTGCGTGAACAACCTGTCGCGGTTCCCGCAGCCCGTGGAGCTGGACCTGAGCCGGTTCCGGGGGTCCACGCCCGTAGAGTGCATGGGCGGCGTGACCTTCCCCCCCATCGGGGAGCTCAGCTACCTGCTGACGCTGCCCGGCCACGGGTTCTACTGGTTCGTCCTCCAGCCGCCGCAGGGAAAGTAACCCGGGCGCGCTGAACCGCAGGCGCTGGCCGGGCGTGAGTACGGGCATGAGGCTGCTGAACACACTGCGCCTGGCCGGGGCCGGCCTGCTGGCCGCCACCGGCGGCATCCACCTGGACCTGTACCTGACCGGGTACCGCCACATCCCGACCATCGGGTGGCTCTTCCTGCTCCAGATCATCGCCGCGCTCGTGCTGGCCGTGGCGGTGCTGGTGGTGCGCCGCCCGCTGGCCGACGCGGCCGGGGCCGGATTCGCGATCGCCACCCTGGGCGGCTACCTGCTGACCCTGTGGGTGGGACTGTTCGGGTTCCAGGAGGTGCGCACCACGGCGGGCCTGGTCGCGGGCCTGATCGAGGTGGCCACGTTCGCGGTGCTCGGCTACACCGCGCTGGCTGGTACAAGCGCCACGCGCGAGCCCGCAGGGAATCCGCTGGGCGCACGGGTGGCCCGGCTGCGGAACGGCCTGCCCGGCGGCACTTCGGGCGTGCTCGCCGCGGCCGCGGTGGCGGCCCTGGTGGTGCTGGGCGTGTCCCTCGGCACGGCCAGCAGCGGATCGTCGTCCGGCGGCACCACGGCTACCGGCGGCGGGGCAGCCGTCAAGATCATCATCAAGAACTTCAAGTTCTCCCCGGCCAATCCCGACGTGCAGCCCGGTGAGCGGATCGAGGTCACCAACGAGGACTCGGTCACCCACACGCTCACCGCCGGGCCCTCGCCCAAGGACAAGAACGTGTTCAGCACCGGTGACGTCGGCCCCGGCCAGACCAAGATCGTCAACGCCCCGGCCAAGGCCGGCATGTACCCGTTCTACTGCACGATCCATACCTTCATGACGGGCATCCTGATCGTGGGCAAGTAACCCGCCCCGCTATCGTCGATGGACGTATCTGCGCCGGATCGTGATGATTCGCCGCCGATTCCTCGGGGAGTACTACTTGATCGGGACTCCGGGGAAGGGAGCGAACATCGTGATGACCGTCGGCCCTGCGGCTCTCCCCGCGCTGCTGGCGGCCTGGTTGCCCGCTCAGCGCTGGTACCCGGGCCAGGACGGGCCACCGGCTGGCCTGGCGATCACCACGGACACCACCCTGGTCGCGGGCGATCCGCAGCTACGGCACCTCATCCTCACCGCCGGCCGGGACGACCAGGCGCCCCGGTACCAGCTGCTGCTCGGGGTGCGGGCCGAGGTCCCCGAGACGCTCCGGCACGCGGTCATCGGGCGGCTGCCCGACGGGCGGACGGCTTATGACGCCCTGCACGACCCGGAGCTGAGCCGCTACCTGCTGACCGGCATGGCCGAGCAGCGCCAGGCCGGCGGCCTGGTCTTCGCGCGCGAGCCCGGCGTCTCGTTCGGCGCCTGGCCCGGCGAGCGGGTCATCGCCGCCGAGCAGAGCAACACCAGCGTGGTCTACGGCGACGCCGCGATCCTCAAGGTGCTGCGGCGGCTGTTCCCTGGCGCCAACCCCGACCTGGAGGTGGCCGGCGCCCTGGCCCGGCTGGGCTCGGTGCACGTGGCCCCGCCCTATGGCTGGATGCAGACCAGCCTCGACGGCCAGCCGGTGCTGCTCGGCGTGCTGTCCCGGTTCCTGGCCCGGGCCAGCGACGGCTGGTCCCTGGCCGCCGCCAGCATCGGCCGGCTGTCGGCCCTGCACGGTGACTACGGCCGGGAGTACCTGATGGCCCCGGTACCGCGGTCCGGGCCCGGCCACCCCGGCGCGAGCTTCGCCGAGGAGGCGCATCAGCTCGGCCAGGCCACCGCGGAACTGCACGCTGACCTGGCCACCGCCTTCGGCCGCGAAACCCTGACCAAGGCCCAGCTGGACGGCCTGGCCGGGCAGCTCACCGCGAAACTGGACCACGCCGCGGCCCTGGTGCCCGGCCTGGCCCGGTACTCGGCCAAGGTCCGGGCCAGTTACGCCGACCTGGGCCGGCTCACCGTGCCGGTGACCGTGCAGCGGATCCACGGCGACTACCACCTGGGCCAGGTGATGCGCACCGAGGACGGCTGGGTGGCCCTGGACTTCGAGGGCGAGCCGCTCGTGCCGCTGGCCGAGCGCACGGCGCCGTACTCGCCGCTGCGCGACGTCGCGGGCATGCTGCGCTCGTTTGACTACGCCGCCCGGCACCAGCTCATGTCCCACCCCGACGCCCAGCGACTGCGCGCCCCGGCCGCAGGCTGGGTAGAAGAATGCCAGCAGGCATTCTGTGCCGGGTACGCGCGCGCGGGCGGCCTGGACCCGGAAGGCAGCTCGGTCCTGCTGCGCGCCCTGACGCTCGAGAAGGCGGTCTACGAAGTGCAATACGAGGCCAGCCACCGGCCCGCGTGGCTGTCGATCCCGCTCGACTACATCGCCGCGGCCTGAGCCATGAACGCCATCAGCCAGGCCGACCCGGTGAGCCGGGAGACCATCGACGCCATCGTGGCCGGGGTGCACCATGACCCGCACGCCGTGCTCGGCGTCCATCCGGGCGCCGGCGGGCTCACCATCCGCGCGCTGCGCCCGCTGGCCCGGTCGGTGGCGGTCGTGCTGCCCGACGGCCGACGGGTGCCCATGACCCACGTGCACGCGGGCGTGTTCTCCGCCCGGCTGCCGGATACCGGGAACGGCGAGGTGCCCGATTACCGGCTGGCGGTCACCTATGCCGACGGCCCGGAGACCATCGGCGACGACCCGTACCGGCACCTGCCGACCCTGGGCGAGATGGACATGTACCTGATCGCCGAGGGGCGGCACGAGGAGCTGTGGCGGGTGCTCGGCGCGCACGTCCGCAGCCCGGCCGGCACAGCGTTCGCGGTCTGGGCGCCGAACGCTCGCGGCGTGCGGGTTATCGGCGACTTCAACCACTGGGACGGGCGGGCCTACCCCATGCGGTCGCTGGGCGCCTCGGGCATCTGGGAGCTGCTCGTGCCCGGTGTCGGCGCCGGTGAGCGGTACAAGTTCGAGGTCTGCGGGCCCGACGGGACCTGGCGGGCCAAGGCCGACCCCATGGCCGCCCTGGCCGAGCAGCCGCCCGCCACCGCCTCGGTGATCTTCGAGTCGGCCTACGAGTGGGGCGACGGCGGATGGCTCGCCGACCGGGCCGAGCGGGACGTGCTCAGCAGCCCGATGAGCATCTACGAGGTGCACCTCGGGTCGTGGCGGCCCGGCCTGTCCTACCGCGAGCTCGCCGACCAGCTCACCGACTACGTCACCAGCCTGGGCTTCACCCACGTGGAGTTCCTGCCCGTGGCCGAGCACCCGTTCGGCGGGTCCTGGGGTTACCAGGTCACCTCCTACTACGCGCCCACGTCCCGGTTCGGCTCGCCCGACGACTTCAGGTACCTGGTCGACCGGCTGCACCAGGCCGGGATCGGCGTGCTGCTGGACTGGGTGCCCGCGCACTTCCCGCGCGACACCTGGGCCCTGGCCCGGTTCGACGGCACCCCGCTGTACGAGCACCCCGACCCGCGCCGCGGCGAGCACCCCGACTGGGGCACGCTGATCTTCGACTACGGCCGCCACGAGGTGCGTAACTTCCTGGTCGCCAACGCCGTCTACTGGCTGGACGAGTTCCACGCCGACGGCCTGCGGGTGGACGCCGTCGCCTCGATGCTCTACCTCGACTACTCCCGCCGCGACGGCGAGTGGGCCCCCAACTCGCTCGGCGGCCGGGAGAACCTTGACGCCGTCGCCTTCCTGCGCGAGGTCAACGCCACCTGCTACCGGCTGCACCCCGGCGTCGCCATGGTCGCCGAGGAATCCACCGCCTGGCCCGGCGTGACCAGGCCGGTGCACCTGGGCGGCCTGGGCTTCGGGCTCAAGTGGAACATGGGCTGGATGCACGACACGCTGGCCTACCTGGCCCGTGACCCGGTGCACCGCGGCTACCACCAGGACCAGATCACGTTCTCGATGATCTATGCCTACAGCGAGAACTACGTGCTGCCGCTGTCGCACGACGAGGTCGTGCACGGCAAGGGCTCGCTGCTGCGCAAGATGGCCGGCGACGAGTGGCGCCAGTTCGCCGGCCTGCGCTCGCTGCTGGCCTACATGTGGGCCCACCCCGGCAAGCAGCTGCTGTTCATGGGCGGCGAGTTCGGCCAGGGGGACGAGTGGTCGGCTGATGCCGGGCTCCAGTGGCACCTGCTCGACTATCCCTCCCACCAGGGCGTGCAGCGGCTGGTCACCGACCTGAACCAGGTCTATGCCGGGCAGCCCGCGCTGTGGCGGCAGGACGCCCGGCCCGAGGGCTTCAGCTGGATCGACGCCAACGACACCGCCGGCAACGTCCTGTCGTTCGTCCGGCTGGCCGGGGACCTGAGCGGCCCGGCGGACACCGGCCCGGCGGCCTCGGGCACCGGCGGGTCCGCGCCCGGCGGCGACGACATCCTGGCCTGCGTGGTCAACTTCTCCGGCGCGCCGCACCACGGCTACCGGGTGGGCCTGCCCCGGGTCGGCCGGTGGCGCGAGCTGATCAACACCGACGCCGCCGTCTACGGCGGCAGCGGCGTGGGCAATCTGGGCGCCGTCCAGGCCGTCCCCGAGCCCTGGCACGGCATGCCCGCCTCAGCCGAGATCTCCATCCCGCCGCTCGGCGCCCTCTGGCTCGCCCCCGAGCCCCCGACCCCCTAAGGTCACCGGGAACTAGGTCACCGGGAAGATGCCCGCCGAGACGAGCTGCCCGGCCTCGATGCGCAGCACGCCGATCGTGCCCTGCGGCTGGCCGCGCCGGTCGGTCGGCGAGCCCGGGTTGAAGATCCGGACCTGACCGTCGGCCTCGCTGAGCGGGATGTGCGAGTGCCCGAACACCACCAGCCTCGCGCCGGGGAACCGGCGGCGCATCCGCAGCAGCCGCCCGGTCCTGGCCCCGCTGTCGTGGATCATGGCGGCCGGCAGGCCGTCCAGGTCCAGCTCCAGTTCCGGCGGTGCGCCCCAGGCCGCCACGTCGGGCCCGTCGTTGTTGCCCAGCACCGCCCGGACCGGGGCGTAGCCGCTCAGCTCGTCGAGCACCGCGGCCGTGCACACGTCGCCGGCATGCAGGATCAGGTCCGCCCCGCGCAGGTGCGCGGCGACCGCAGGCGGGCACGACTTCCACCGCCGCGGCGCGTGCGTATCCGACACCACGACGACCCGCATCCCGCCATCCTCCCCCCGTTACGGCCCCTCCGCGCGTCCGGCCAGGAGACTCGCCGAGGCCGCTTGGCGCCCAGCCTGGCCGCTGCCGGCCGGACTGCGTTACCGTCCATTGACAGGGGGAAAGCGGGAACGGGGAGCACAAAATGGACGAGGAACTCCGCGGTCAGGCCCCGGATCATGAGCCGGTGCCGGACGGCGCCGCCGAGCACGTGACGCGACTGGCCGCCGCCGCGACAACGCCCGGCCGGATGCCCGCCCTCTATCTGGGTCACGGCGCTCCGCCGCTGGTCGACGACCCGCTGTGGGTCGTCCAGCTGGAGGCCTGGGCCCGGGCGCTGCCCCGCCCCGCCGCCATCCTCATCGTGTCCGCCCACTGGGAGCAGGCCCCGCTGACCATTGCCGCCACGATCGACGCGGCTCCCCTGGTCTACGACTTCTACGGGTTCCCCGACCGCTACTACCGCGCCACCTATCCCGCCCCCGGCGCGCCCAGCCTGGCCGGCCGGATCCGCGCCCTGCTGTCCGGCCTGGAAACCGTGGCCGACCAGCCCGACCGCGGTCTGGACCACGGCGCCTACGTGCCGCTCACGGTCATGTACCCCGAGGCCGACATCCCGGTGCTCCAGGTCTCCATGCCCAGCCTGGAGCCGGACCGGCTGCTGCGCATCGGCGAGGCGCTGCGGCCGCTCCGCGACGAGGGCGTCCTGATCATCGGCAGCGGCTTCCTCACCCACGGCCTGCCGTTCCTGCGCGACTTCCGGTTCAACGCGCCGCCTCCCGCCTGGTCGGCCGAGTTCGACAACTGGGCCGCCCAGGCGCTCGACTCTGGCGACGTGGAGACGCTGGCCGGCCTGCGCGGCGCGCCTGCCGTCCGGTACGCGCTGCCCACCGGTGAGCACTACGCGCCGCTGTTCGTCACCCTGGGCACCTCGCCGGCCCCGGCCCCGGTCAGCACGATCACCGGCTACTGGCTCGGCCTGGCCAAGAGATCCATCCAGGTCGCCTAGGCCGCCACCCCGCCGCCATCCAGCCCGCCTTATCCCGGAAAGGCCGCCTCGGCCATATCTGGTTAATCCGGCTAAATGGGCTCATCATCGGAGATGAGACCTGTTCCGGCAATGGCCGGTAACAACGGGGATGCGAGGCAGCCATACACGGAGGCGGCGGCGGGGCCGGGGGTGGCGGAGGCCACGGCGGCGGAGGCGGCTTCGGAGGTCACGGCGGACACGGGGGACACGGGGGACACACCGGGATGGCGGCCCGCGGCCACGGCCATCGCGGAACCTCGCGGGCGGCGGGCGGGGCGGGTGCTGGAGCCCCGCTCCTGACCGGGTCACGCGGCCGGGCCCGGACCGGGCGCAAGCAGACGACCGGCCGCCTGGTCGTCGGCCTGCTGCTGGCCACCGTGGTCCTGCTCATCATCCTGGCCGCCGTCGGCGTGCTCTGACGCCCGGCCACCGGCTCATTCCAGGAGTTCGGACTCATACCTGCGGTAGATGGCGGCGTGCTCCGGCTTCTCCGCCTCGTGCAGCAGGCTGATCATCTCGTCCAGCCTGGCGGGCAGGACGATGATGTACCGCGAGGGCTCAGGTCCGGCGTTCCCGAACGTATGTGCCACTCCCGCGGGCACCAGCACCGTGGAACCAGCCCCGGCGACGATCTCGTCGTCAGCGAACCGGAACCGCAGCGCTCCGGCTATCACATGCCAGGCCTCGTCATCGGCGTGGTGAACGTGTAGAGGAGCGACCTCGCTGGCCTGCCCTTCGGCCGGCCAGTCTTGAATCACCAGGCTCGCGCCCCGCACAGCCACGCCAGGTGCGCCGCCGCCCTGAGGCGCGATGATCATCGTTGATGGCGCCATACGGCGACGGTACACCCGGCCAGTCCGGGCTAGCGCGGTCACGGAATGCCGAACGACTACCGCCGGGCCCGCGTTTCCGCGGAAACGTTTCACGCAAGTGCGCCACGCAAGTGCGCGGAACGTTTCCGCGGAAACGTGTCATGCGCCAGCCGGTGATGTAGGTCATGGGCGGCCTGGTGGGACCCGAGATGCAGCCCACCGAGCGCACGGGCTGACGATGACTCCGGCCGGTCTAGCTCGAGGAGGCGGTCTGACATTCCGGCTGCTTCAGGTCAGGCCCACAGCGTTGGCTGTCCCGGCAGTTCGGTCAGCGTGAGCGGTCGCAGGTGCGCGCTGACCCGCCGACCGCTCGTGGTGAAGACGCCGCCGCAGGCGTCTCGAGCCGCACAATCCTGGCAGACGTCCAGATAGTCGTTCTTCCAGTCGCTGATCGAGCGCACTGCGAGCGGCCACAGCTCGGCGTTGAGGACGCAGAGCTGGTGGTTGTAGATCTTGGTCACGATTCCGGCGCCGGTCAGCAGGCGGGCGGCCTCGACCAGCTCGAGCTGGTAGTCGACAGGATCGATCCAGACCTCGGTCGCGTTCGGCCGGGCTAGCCCGGTCATCTCCAGGCCCATCAGTGCGACCTGATCGATAAAAGGCAGGTTCCGGGTGATGAACTCGGCCAGTTCAGCGAGAACCGGCGCCGTATGACGCTGCACGACGATGCGGATCTCGACGCACTGGCCCAGCGCCGCCAGGTTGAGTATGCCGCGAATGGTGTCATCGAACGCCCCGGCCGCCTGGACGATGAAGTCGTGCCGCCCGGCTTCGGCCGCGTATACCGGAATGCCGACCATGATGTCGGCCAGGCCCACGTCGGCGTAGCGGCGGCTGAAGGCGCTGTCAGCGAATCGCCGGCCGTTGGACAGCAGGTGCAGCCGCAACTCCGGGGCGGCGTCCCGGCAGTGCTCAAGCAGGTCGATCAGGGCGTCGGCATGCAGGGCCGGCTCCCCGCCGGTCAGGCCCAGCTCGAGCGGCCCGGCTGGCAGCAGGCTGATGATCCGCTTGGCCCGCTCGAACAGCCAGGCATCATCACGCTCCTTCGGCGGCTGCGAGCACATCAGGCAGTAGTTGTCGCACTGCTCGGTGAGCAAGAGGCTGTTATGGGTGGCGGTACTCTTCCACAGCACGCTCACCCGACTCCCGTCGCCCGATACGCCGATGATGTCGCCGGGCACCAGATGCCGCAGGCTGGCGGGCAGCTGAAGCGCCGGGCCCGGCAGGCTGGCCCCCGAGGCATGGGTCAGGTAGAGCGGGTGACCGGGCACTGCCGCGCCGTCGATCGCGTCGCGGTCGGGCACCAGGCAGGCGACTGGCTCGCCTGCAGGCAGGTCGCCGGACCCGCCTACGCGCCAGATGTCTTGGCGCAGCGGACTAGTGAGTCCGCTCGGCTTAGTCCGGCCGGAGAGTGATATCACCGCTGGCCCCAGCGCCACAGCAGGTCACGGGCGAAGGGATCGTCGCGGGCTCGCCTCAAGATGGCCTCGAAGACGCCCATGTTGCGCTGGCAGAACGCGGACAGGGCCTTGTGACCGACGGCGTCATTCATCGTGGCGTGGTGGAAGACCGGATCGGCCCCGCAGTAGGGCTCGAACGCGCAAGTGCTGCACATGGGAACGCTCAGCGTGAACGATTCCTCGAGCGGGCTCAGCAACTGGTCGGACAGCATGATGTCGGCGTAAGAACTGTCCGCTACGTTCCCGAGCCGGAAGGTGTGGTCATTCATCTCGGCCAGCATCCGGCCCTCGTCCGAGGCGTAGACGTCACCGTCGTAGTTGTAGACGAGCGCCCCGAGGCCGATCCCGGCCGGCGAGGTCAGGTCGACGTAGCCCGGATCGTCGTTCGTGAACATCTTCTTGGCGACGATGGCCGCGTAGTTCTCGACCATCGGCAGGCCGCGCCGGTTCAGGTCGATGACGTGGTCCAGGCCTGCCTCGTAGAACTCCAGCCAGCGCGCTACGTCGTACCCCGCTCCCGCGCGTCGACGGAGCGCGAAGCCATACGGCGAGATCGGCCGCAGGAAGACGTGGCGCAGTCCGAGATCGGCATACGTATCGATAATCTCCTGGGGCCGGTCCAGGCTCGCTTCGGTGGTGGTCATCAGGGCGCTTACCCGGTCCGGGCCAAGCGCCTCCTGTACCGCCTTTATCCCGGCCACCGTGCGCTGCCAGCTGTCCTGCCCTGGTCGCCGTCGGTTGCCGTTATGCAGCTCAGACGGCCCGTCGATGGAGGTGGAGAAGTAGATACCCTCCTCGCCGCAGAATCGCAGGATGTCGTCATCCAGCAGCGCCAGGTTGGTGGCGATGACGAAGGCCAGATTCTTGCCATGCTCGTCGTTCATGCGGCGCGCCTCGCGCACGATCCACCGCACCATCGGGAAATTAAGCAGCGGCTCGCCGCCCTGGAATTCGATCTTCAGATGCGGCGACGGGGAGCGGAACGCGAGCAGCAGTGCCTGCCGGGCGGTCGCCTCGCTCATGTCGAACTCGCTTTTGGCCGATGACTGGCGCGAGACCTGGCAGTACCGGCACGTGTGCTCGCACCGCAGAGTTACCACGAAGATGTGCAGGCCGGTCGAGTCGGGGAGGCGGCGAAGCCGCGTGCGGAGCTTTATGGCCAGCAGTTCCGCGGGCAGCCGCTCACCCGGCAGCTGGATGAGGTGCTTCGCTCGGAGCCGGGCGAGCAGGTCCTGATCGGCGCAGGTCCCGTCCACCACGGAAAGCAGCTGAGCCTCCGTCACGAACAGGTGCTCGCCGACCAGGTTGGTAAGCAGAATGCTGTCGGCGTCCAGGCGATGGAACCGCATGGGCAGGAGCTGCCAGGCCGACGGCGCCAGGTACGACGCCCGCTGCTCCAGGCGCAGCCTCATCCGGGCCGGTCCTGGCCGTCCTGGCCGTCCTGGCCGGAGCCGGCGGGATCCGCATCCGCCGGATCAGCGTCAGCCAGGCCGGTCTGCGAGAAAGCCAGCGCGAAGACCAGGTTGCGTAGCGGCTCGGTCTCCCGGCCGATGCGCAGCCGGAGCGTCTGGTCGATGACCTCGCTCCTGATCCGGTGCTTCAGGTCTTGCGGATCCGCCGTCGGCTCCCGGCCGAACAACGAGCAGAAGTACTCGGTACCAGTCGCTCTGATCTCGACGGTCATCTGGTCCGCTACCGCATAGGCGGCTCGCTGTAGCGCGTCCAGCTCGGTGGTGGCCTGGTCGAAGGCGATCTGAACGCCCCCATCGTCAGCCGACATCGCTGCTCATCGCTGCGGTCGGCGACGGCGACGGATCAGGATGTAGGTAACGCCGCCGACGATGACCACTGCACCGAGACCCTCAGCGAGCCCGTAGTCGTTAGCCGAAGTATGGGTGTTGATCGAGGTGATGGGGCTCGACGTGGTGGGAGTCGGCGATGCGCTCGCGGTAGCGCTGGCCGAGGCGGACGAAGCCGCGTGCGCGTGGTGGTGATGCCGCTTGTGGTGATGCCGGTGGTGGCGGTGCGCGATGGGCGGCGCTGGCGAACTCGGCGTGACGGTTGGCGTCGGCGACGGCGCTGGCGAGGTCGGGCTCGAGGAGAGGTGTGACGAGTGTGACAAGTGCGAGGCGTGCGAGTTATGCGATCCCGAGTAATGCGATACATGCGAGCTGTGCGACGAGTGACTGCTATGCGAAACGTGCGAGTAATGGCTGTTGACGGCCGCGTGGCCGCCGCCCGCATGCAGGGCCAGCAGCGGGAATGA
>JBOHCO010000832.1:0-11896 GCA_050698895.1 Streptosporangiaceae bacterium | reverse complement strand
GTGTGCACCGGGCTTGCCGTGTGCACCGGGCTTGCCGTCCGCCCCGGGCTCGCCGTCCGCCCCGGGCTCGCCGTCCGCCCCGGGCCCGCCGTGGCCCCCGGATCGGCCGGATCCGCCGACGGTGCTGCTGGTGCTGCCGGTGCTGGTCTGGCCGGGGCTGGCGGCCGCGGCGTTCGGGGCGCCGGCCGGGCAGCCGCCGTCGTCGGTGATCGTGATCGTCAGGGCGTCCGGGGCGTAGCACAGGACCACGTCCGCCCGCGCGTCCTGGCCGGCGTGCCGGAGCACGTTGGTCAGCGACTCCTGCAAGATCCGGTAGGCCGAATGGTCGGCCTCGGGCGGCAGCGCCGCCGGCTCGCCCCGCACCGTCACCGAGACCGGCGCCCCGGCCGCGCGGACCGCCTCGCACAGCACGTCCAGCCGGGCCAGGCCCGCGGTCCGGGTGACGGCCTGCTCCACCTCGCCGTCCTCGGCGCGCAGGTCGCTGAGCGTGACCCGCATGTCGGCCAGCGCGCCCTTGCTGGTCTCCCTGATCGCGGCCAGCGCGTCCCGCACGCCGGGCGCCGCGCCGCCGGACGTCGCGTCACCAGGGGCCGCGTTGCCAGGGGCCGCGTTGCCAGGGTCCGCGTTGCCTGGGTCCGCGTTGCCAGGGTCCGCGGCACCGGGGGCCGCGGCACCGGGCGGCGCGTCCAGCACGTGCAGCGCCGACGCGGCCTGGACGGCGATGGTGGCCATGCTGTGGGCCACCGTGTCGTGCAGCTCGCGGGCGATCCGGAGACGTTCCTCGGCCACCCGGCGCGCACCCTCGCGCTCGCGTTCCTCGTCAGCCAGGCGCAGCCGCTCGGCGGTCTCGGCGGCCAGCGCCCGGCGGTTGCGCACGGCGTCGCCGAGCAGGATGGCCAGCAGCAACAGGACCAGCGAGGGCAGGAACTCCTCGGTCAGCGACAGCGCGCCGGCGTGCTGGGCCGCGCCGACCAGGAACAGCCCGATGGTCATGTACACCGCCGGGATAATGATGGCCAGGGCCAGGAACCCGGCCGCCGCCGCGTCGTAGAGCGGCAGGCACAGCAACGGCACCGGGGAGATGTCGCGCCGGTCGGTGATGTAGAACAGCAGCAGCAGGAGCGAGCAGGCGATCAGGACCCCGCGCGGCCAGCGCTGGCGCACCAGCACGGGGAGGGCGACCGCCGCGCCCCAGCTCCAGGCCAGGGCGTTCAGAGGCTGCTGGCTGGGGCCGCTGGACGTGGCGACGTTCAGCTCTACGGCGGCGATGACCGCGGCCGCGGCCAGTACGTCGACGGGGCGGATGCCCAGGTCGGCCAGCCAGCGCGAGGCACCAAGCCGCCCCCCGGACCGCACGCCGACCGGAGTCGCGAGCCAGGCGCGCAGGCCGCTCGTCGCGCCGCCGAGTCTGCCCACGTCGCAACGGTACGCGACCCGGAGGGCACGGGAAATGGCAGGATCTAGGGCCATGCACGGACCGAGCCCGCGGCGGGCGGCGCGATAGTGGCCTTCGACGACCTGGACCGGCGGATCGTAGCCGCGCTGGTGGACGACGCCCGGGCCACCTACGCGGAGGTGGGGGCGCTGGTCGGGCTCTCGGCGCCGGCCGTGAAGCGGCGCGTCGACCGGCTGCGTGCCTCCGGCGCGATCACCGGCTTCTCGGCCCGGGTGGACCCGTTCGCGCTGGGCTGGACCACCGAGGCCTACGTGGAGCTGTTCTGCCGCGGGCGCACCTCGCCGGCCGACATCAAGGCCGCCGTGGCCAAGCATCCCGAGGTCACCGACGCCTGCACGATCACCGGTGAGGCCGACGCGCTGCTGCACATCCGGGCCGCCGATGTGCGGCACTTCGAGCAGGTGGTGGAGCGCATCGGGGCGGAGCCGTTCGTGGTCCGGACACGCAGCGTGATCGTTTTGTCGAGGCTGGTCAACCGGCCGGCCCTGGTGCTGCCGGACGACGACGGATAACGAGCCAGGTCGCTCTCGCCGTGATGCACGTTTTCGCCTGAATCTGCGCCGACCGGGCGGTTCGGCGCAAGGCTTTCCGATACAGTCGTGGCCATGCCTCAGCGTGACGACGATCAGGCAGCGGGCGCCGGGCGCCCGCTGACGACCGGTGAGTTCCGCGCCGCCCCCGATGTTTCGGCGAACACCGCGCAGTTCCGGGCGTTCGCCAACGACCCGGCCAGCGAGGCGCCCTGGGAGATGAAGGCGCCCGCCCGTAACATCGGGCGCCTGGCCGCGATCATCGTGCTGGTCGCCGTGGTGCTGGCGGTCATCGCGATCCTCGTGCTCAAGGTCTAGCCGGGCCCGCCCGAGCCGTTTACCAGCCTGCGCGGTCGCCGTCGCGTCGGCCGGCTTCCGTGCTGCTCGCTGTGCTTGGATTACGCACATGAGCGCGGGGGATCGCGGGATGCACGGCGGGGCGCACGGGACGCGCGGGATACACGGGATGCCACCCGAAGCAGCCGCAGCGAGCGCGGCTCCCGACGGCCCGGGTGAGGGGTCGGACGAGTAGCAGGAAAGCCATCGGCTCACCGCGCTCGAGGGGCTGGCGGCGCTGTCCCTCGACGCCCTGTCCTCGGTCGCGTACGGCCCCGAGGCCATCGTCATCGTGCTGGCCGCGGCGGGCGCGGCGGCGCTGAACTACACCGTCCCGGTCACCATCGCGATCGTCGTCCTGCTGGCTGTGCTGGTGGTGTCCTACCGCCAGGTCATCGCGGCTTTCCCCAGCGGCGGCGGCGCCTACGCGGTGGCCAAGAAGCACCTGGGCACCATGCCCAGCCTGGTGGCGGCCGGCTCGCTGGTCGTGGACTACATCCTGAACGCCGCCGTCGGCGTGTCGGCGGGCGAGGAGGCGCTGGTCTCGGCGTTCCCGTCGCTGTACCCGGACCGGGTGATCATCTGCCTGGTCGTGCTGGCCGCGATCACCGCGGCCAACCTGTGGGGCGCGGCCGAGTCCGCGCGGCTGTTCATCGTGCCGACCGTGGTCTTCATCGTCGGGATCTTCGCGGTCATCGGCGGCGTGCTGATCCGGTCCCACCCGGTCCTCCCGGTTCACACCAGCGTGCCGTCCACCACCGAGACGCTCGGGCTGCTGCTCCTGCTCAAGGCGTTCGCGTCGGGCTGCTCGGCGCTGACCGGCGTGGAGGCGATCGCCAACGCCGTGCCCTCGTTCCGCCGGCCGCGGGCCCGCCGGGCCCAGCACACCGAGATGTGGCTGGGCATCATCCTGGGCCTGATGCTGATCGGGATGGCGGTGGGCATCCGCAAGTACCACGTGACCCCGACGCCGACCACGACCGTGCTGGCCGGGCTGACGTCGGCCGTGTTCGGGCACAACTTCGTGTTCTACGCCGTGCAGCTGATCACCACGGTGCTGCTGGGGCTGGCCGCGAACACCTCGTTCGGCGGCCTGCCGGTGCTGGCCTCGCTGCTGGCCAGGGACAACTTCCTGCCCCACCTGTTCTTCCTGAAGGCCGACCGGCAGGTCCACCGGTACGGCATCGGGGTGCTCGCGGTGGCCGCCGCGCTGCTGCTGATCGTGTCCCAGGGCGACACCCAGGCCCTGGTGCCGTTGTTTGCGATCGGGGTTTTCGTCGGGTTCACGCTGTCGCAGGTCGGCATGGTCCGGCACTGGCACGAGCAGCGCGCCCACGACCGGGGCTGGTGGCGGCGCGCGGCGATCAACGGCGTCGGCGCCCTGTTCACCACCGTCGCGCTGGCCATCGAGCTGTTCAGCAAGTTCCTCGAGGGCGCCTGGCTGGTGGTCATCGTCGTGCCGCTGCTGGTGCTGATGTTCCACCGGATCCACAGCACCTACTGGCGCATCGGCCTGATCCTGGGGCTGGGCCGCAAGCCGCCCCCGCCGCACCGGTTCCGCTCGCTGGTCGTGGTGCCGGTCGGCGCCATCTCGCGGCTGACCGAGGTCGGCATCTCGGCCGCGCTCTCGCTCGGCGAGGAGGTGCGCGCGGTCAACGTCAGCTTCACCGACCACGCGGACGCCGAGGCCGAGGCCGAGTTCCGGCGGCGCTGGGAGGACTGGCAGCCCGAGGTGCCGCTGATCACCCTGGTCAGCGAGCACCGGTCCATCGGCCCGCCGATCGTCGAGTACCTGCGTGGCCTGGAAGGGGAGGACGCCGAGCGGCAGATCGTGGCGCTGATCCCCGAGGTCCAGCCGAACCATCCGTGGCTGCGGATCTTCTTCAACCAGCGCGGCAGTGTGCTGACCCGGGCCATCCGCCGGGGCAACGCCAACGTGGTGCTGTGCCGCCTGCGCTTCCGGCTGACCGCCCTGGCCGCCCAGGGCGCGGCCCCGCTCACCGAGCCCGGCCCGCGGCCGCCGGCGCCGGAGCTCTGAGGAGGGAATCCCTCATGTCCTGGGAGGAACTACTGGCCTACTGCCTGGCCAAGCCTGGCGCCTGGCCGGACGAGCCCTGGGAGGGCGACGTCGTGGTCAAGGTGGCCAGCAAGATCTTCGCGTTCCTCGGCTCGGAGCCGGCCAGCGTCCCGCAGACGACCCCGCAGGTAACCCCGCAGCTAACCCCGCAGGTCGGCCTGAAGTGCGGGACCAGCCGGGACGCCGCCGACGAGTGGCTGGCCCGCTATCCCGACGACGCGTCGGTCATGGCCTACATCGGCCGATCGGGCTGGAACACCCTCAAGGTCGGCGCGGCCATCCCGGACGATGAGGTGCGGGAGGCCATCGACGCCTCCTACGACGCCGTGGTCAGCAAGCTGCCCAGGAAGGACCGGCCCGCCCCGCGGTAACGCCGGTCAGAAGCCGCCGCCCAGCGACGTCCACGGGCTCCACGCGCCGTTGACGAACGTGGATACCGCGATACTCAGGCGGCCGGTCAGGATGGCCGCCTCCGGGTTCCCGCTGGTGTTGGTCCAGGCCGTGGGGCTGCCCAGCAGGCGCGCGCCGAGCGCGGTCCAGCCGGTCCAGCCCGCCGGTCCGGTGCCCTCCTGGACGGCGTAGCCGAGCTGGCCGTTGGCCTGCTGGGCGAGCACGCCGACCTTGCCGCCGGGCCAGGCCGTGGCCGACGGCGCGTGCCGGATCTTCCCCGGATCCGGCGAGCTTCCCCAGGCCCAGCCGCCCGAACCCTGCCAGGCGTAGTCCAGCCGGCCCGACCGGTCGGCCGCGAACACCTCGGTCTGGCCCCCGGCCACCACCGCCGACGGCGGGCCGGTCAGCCGGCCCGGCCGCCCGCCCAGCACGTGCCAGCCGGTCCACTTGCCGCCGGCCTGGCGGTTCACCGCCAGGTCACCGGCGGCCGTGGTGCAGAACACCTCCAGCTCCTTGCTGCTGTTCAGCACGGCGGCCGGCGTGCTCGCGCAGTGCCCGCCCAGGCTGGCCCAGGCCGTCCACCCGGTGTTGTCGCTGGCCGCCCGCTGCCGGGTGGTCTTCACCCGGCCGCTGGCCATGGTCACGAACACCGCGACCGGGCCCTGGCTGGTCCGGATCGCAGCCGGGTCGTCCACCGCCCGGCCGCGCAGCCGGGCCGCGCCCACCGGGCCGCCCCAGCGCCACTCGTTGGGCGCGCCGTCCTGCTGCCAGGCGTGCACAACCTGGCCCGCCCTGGTCCGGGCGAACAGGGTCAGGATGCCGCTGGCGTCCTCCGCCGCGGCCGGGTTGCTGGCCACGTCGGCCGGGGAGTTGCCCACCGACCTGGTCGCCGACCAGGTCGAGCTGCCCACCGGGTGCTGGTAGTTGTGCCGGATCGTGTGGTTGGCGGCCCGGGCGAACCACTCCGCCGACCCGTTGCTGTTGATCGCCACCGCGATCCGGAAGCCCGGCCGCCGGGTGCCGCCCGTCGGCGGCGGTGGCGAGGCGCCGCCGCTCAGGGCCACGTCGAGCTGGTCGTTGTCGATGTTGATGGCCTTGCCGCCCCAGGTCTCGTTGTGCCCGCCCTGGTACTGGTGGATCCGCTGGTTGTTGGTCCACCGGTTGGATGGCATGTAGGAGCTGGTCGTCGTGGCGTGCCCGTCCCAGTCCGCGTAGTGGATGACGTCCGGCTCGGTCATCTGCCCGGCCGCGCCGATCAGGTCGGCGATGTTGGAGAACGACTCGTAGATGCCGGCCACGTAGCCCTTGGCGTGCAGCTCGCTGTCCCACGCCGACAGGAACGTGATCACCGCCGCGTGGCAGCCGCCGCGGTAGGCCTCCATGTCGAAGATGATCGGCGTGCCCGACGGTATGCCCAGGTCACCCGCCTGCGTCACCGCGTCGTCCGCGGCTGCCTGGCCCTCGGCCGCCGCGCTGCGCGCCTTGATGGTGGCGTCGCCGAACCCGGCCACGCAGGGCGCCTGGAGCCCGACGTACATCGGGAAGTAGCGCCAGCCCTCGGCCTGGATGGTGCGCAGCCAGCCGGAGGTCAGGTTGGCCTGGGCGCAGGCCCGGTTCACCCCGCCGATGTAGACGCCCACCGCGCGGTAAGGCGAGCTCAGCCACTTCTTCATGGCGGACGCCGAGGGCGCGGCGCAGGTGTCGAAGCCGGGGCCCCTCACGACCCCCTGCGGGGCCGACTGGCGGATCGCGGCGGGCCTGAGCGCCCGGACGGCGCGTGCCGCTCCGGTCACCGCGACCGACGATTCGATGGAACGGGCCAACCCGGCGCTGGCCCCGTACGACAGGCTGATCTCGACCCCGGCGGAGGGGACGATGTCGATGATCGTGTGCGTCACCGCGGCGTCCGGGTTGGTCCGGGCCGCGCGCCCGCCCAGGGTCGTGACCCGGCTGGCCTGCCGCAGGTCCGGGCTGGTCCGGCTGGCCGGCTCCAGGACCACCGCGGTGGTCCGGCCCTGGACGTTCGCCGGGCAGGCCGAGTCCGGGCCCGGCCGGCCCAGGTAGACCGCGTGCACGTCCAGCCGCGGGCAGGCGCGCGGGTGCCGGGCCAGGTTCACCACCGGCCATGAGGCGGGTACTCGCAGGCTGACCCCCTCGAAGGTCACCGTCCGCTGCGGGGCGCGGGCCGCCGCTACGGCCGAGGGTGCGGGACCCGCCACGCCGGAGCCGGCCGCGCAGGCGAGCGCCGCGGCCAGGAGGAGTGAGGGCTTGCCTAGTCTCATGCCAGTACCCCGAGTGGTGAGCGGGCGGAGCCAGCGTGACGGGCTGGTGACGTTCTGTAGCGACACGACCACCAAGAGTAGCCCTATTCGAGGGAGATTAGCGCGGGCCCGCCCGTTACTCGCCGGGCGGGTCGCGCCGGGCGTCCCCGTCCGCCGTCTCGGCACCCTCCACGGCCGCCCCGGCCCCCGCCGCCGGGTCGGGCTGGAACCGGTAGCCCATCCCCGGCTCGGTGAGCAGCCAGCGCGGCCGGGCCGGATCCGGCTCCAGCTTGCGTCGCAGCTGGGCCATGTACAGCCGCAGGTTGCCGGTGGCATCGGCGTAGCCGGGCCCCCACACCTCGGACAGCAGCTGCTGCTGGCTGATCAGCTTGCCCGAGTGCCGCAGCAGCACCTCGAGCAGGTGCCACTCGGTGGGCGTGAGCCGGACGTCCGGACCGGCCTGGCCGTCCGCGCCGCCCGTGCCGCCCGTGCTTCCCGCGGGCTGGCGGATCACCCGCTTGGCGGCCAGGTCGACGACCACGTCGCCGATGCGGACCTGGGGCACTTCGCTGTCGCCGGGCACCCGGCGGCTCACTGCTCGCATCCGGGCCAGCAGCTCCTCCATGTTGAACGGCTTGGTGACGTAGTCGTCGGCGCCCGCGTCCAGCGCCTCCACCTTGTCGGTGCTGTCGGCCCGACCGGACAGCACGATGATCGGCGCGTCGGTCCAGCCGCGCAGGCCCTGGATGACCTCGACGCCGTCCAGGTCGGGCAGCCCGAGGTCCAGCACGACCAGGTCGGGCGGGTGCTTGGCCGCCACCTCGAGGGCCTGGGCGCCGGTCCCGGCCACCTGGACGTCGTAGTGCCGCACCCGCAGGTTGATCCGCAGGGCACGCAGTATCTGGGGCTCGTCGTCCACGACGAGCACGCTGATCCTGCCGCCGGCCGGCGGCGCGGGGGGGTTAGGGGGGTCGCCCCCCCTGGACAGCACGGTCCTGCCGCCGGCCGCCGGCGTGGCGGGATGAGAGGTGTCGCCCCCCCTGGACGGCGTGCTCATGGGATCAGCCTAGCTAGCGCCGCGGCTGGGCAACCGGCCGTCCGGCACCGCGGGCAGCTCGGCGGTGAACGGCTGAGCCGGGCCGGGCGCCGCGGGCAGCGAGAGCGTCATGGTCAGCCCGCCGCCCGGGGTCTCCTCGGGCTCCAGGGTGCCGCCCATGGCTTCGGCCAGGCCGCGGGACAGGGCCAGGCCGAGGCCGACCCCGGTGGTGTTGTCGGTGTCGCCGAGCCGCTGGAACGGGACGAACATCCGGCTCCGGTCCTCCTCGGGGATGCCAGGGCCGCGGTCGATCACCCGCAGCTCGACCCGGTCCAGCAGCGCGCTGCCGCTGAGCGTGGGCGGGGTGCCGGACGGGGAGTAGCGCAGCGCGTTCGCGGTTAGGTTGGCGATGATCCGCTCGGCGATGCCCGGGTCCGCCGAGACCTCAGGCAGGTGCTCGGGGATGGCCACCGCGACCGTGCGGCTGGCCGGGCCCAGGTCGTCCAGGGCGCGGGCCACGATCTCGGACAGGTCGACCGGCCGGGGGAAAACGGCCAGCGCACCGGCCTGGAGGCGGCTCATGTCGAGCAGGTTGTCGACCAGGTGGGCCAGCCGGTCCAGCGACTCGTCGGCGGTGGCCAGCAGCTCGTCGCGGTCCTCCGGGGCCCACTGCACGTCGGTCGCGCGCAGGCTGGTCACCGCGGCCTTGGCCGAGGCCAGCGGGGTGCGCAGGTCGTGGCTGACCGCGGCCAGCAGCGCGGTGCGCATCCGGTCGGCCGCGGCGATCGGCCGGGCCGCCTCGGCCGCCGCGGCCAGCCGCTCCTGCTCCAGGGCCGTGGCCGCGTAGGCGGCGAACGCGCCCAGCACCCGGCGATCCGTGGCCGCCAGCGGCCGGCCGCGCAGGGCCAGCACCAGCCGGTCGGTCACCGGCACCTCGGCGTCCGCGCTCTCCGGCGACAGCAGCGGCGGCTCCCCGGCCGAGGCCACCGGTACCCAGCGGCGGCCCGACGCCCGGCGGTCGGGCTGGTCGCCGTCGCACTCCAGCAGGGTCACCGACTCCATGCCGAAGGCCTCCCGGACCCGGCTCAGCACGGCGGCCAGGGCCTGCTGCCCGCGCAGCACGCTGCCCGCCGTGGTGACCAGCAGCTCGGACTCGGCGCTGGCCCTGGCCGCCTGCTTGGAGCGCCGGGCGGCGCGGTCCACCACGGAGCTGACCACGATGGCCACCGCGACGAAGATGATCAGCGCCAGGACGTTGTTGGCCTCGGCGATCGTGAACAGGTGGATGGGCGGGGTGAAGTAGTAGTTCAGCAGCACTGAGCCGACCAGCGCCGCCACCACGGCCGGGAGGAACCCGCCGACCAGCGCCACGGCGATCACCGCGGCCAGGAACAGCAGCACGTCACTGGTCAGGTTGACCTGATGGCGCAGCGCGGCCAGGCACAGCGTGAGCAGCGGCGCCAGCGCCGCGGCCAGCACGTAGCCGGTCAGCTTGCGGCGCAGCGGCAGGCCGCCCTGGGTGCGTGGCAGGCCCCGGCCGCGCCCCATCTCGGCGTGGGTCACGATATGCACGTCGATGTCCCCGGAGTCCCGGATCGTGCGCATGCTCACGCCGGGCCCGGTCAGCAGCGCGGACAGCCATTTGCGGCGGCTCGCCCCGAGCACCAGCTGGGTCGCGTTCTCGGCCCTGGCGAACGTCAGCAGGGCCTCGGGCACGTGCTCGCCCACGACCTGGTGGTAGGTGCCGCCGAGAGCTTCGGCCAGCCGGCGCTGGGCAGCCAGCGCGGCCGGGTCGGCTCCGGTCAGGCCGTCGGAGCGGGTCACGTGCACGGCCAGCAGGTCGCCCCCGGTGGACCGGGCCGCGATGCGGGCCGCCCGCCGGATCAGCGTCTCGCCTTCCGGGCCGCCGGTCAGCGCGACGACGACCCGCTCCCGTGCCTCCCAGGTGCCGTGGATGTCGTGGGCCGCGCGGTAGCGCTGGAGGCCCTCGTCGACCTTGTCGGCCAGCCAGAGCAGGGCCAGCTCGCGCAGCGCGGAGAGGTTGCCGATGCGGAAGTAGTGCGTCAGCGCCGCGTCGATCTTCTCGGGCTTGTAGATGTTGCCGTGCGCCATCCGGCGGCGCAGGGCCTCCGGCGTCATGTCGACCAGCTCGACCTGGTTCGCGGCCCGGACCACCGCGTCGGGCACCGTCTCCCGCTGCGGCACGCCGGTGATCTTCTGGACGACGTCGTTCAGCGACTCCAGGTGCTGGGTGTTGACGTTGGAGATCACGTCGATGCCGGCCGCGAGCAGCTGGTCCACGTCCTGCCAGCGCTTGGAGTTGGCGCTGCCGGGCACGTTGGTGTGGGCGAACTCGTCGACCAGGGCCACCTCGGGCCGGCGGGCCAGCACCGCGGCCAGGTCCATCTCCTCGAAGGTGGTACCGCGGTAGGGCAGCTCGGCCCGCGCGATGACCTCCAGGTCGCCGATCTGCGCCTCAGTCTGTGTCCGGCCGTGCGTCTCTACGTAGGCCACGACCACGTCGGTGCCGCGCTCGGCCCGCCGGTGGCCCTCGTTGAGCATGGCGTAGGTCTTGCCGACCCCGGCCGCCGAGCCGAGGTAGATCCGCAGTTCCCCGCGGCTGAGCGGCGCCTTCCGGTCCTGGTCCGCGGGATAGTCGGTGTTCATCGTCTCCTGATCTGACCGTGGGTCACGGAAGTTAGGGCTGGTAACGGTAGCCCATGCCGGGCTCTGTCAGCAGGTGCCGGGGCCGCGGCGGATCCTCCTCCAGCTTGCGCCGCAGCCGGGCCATGTGGAAGCGCAGGTAATGGGCATTGTGCTCGTAGCCGGGTCCCCACACCTGGGCCAGCAGCCGCCTGCTGGGCACCAGCTGGCCGGGGGACCGCAGCAGGATCTCCAGCAGCCGCCACTCGGTCGGGGTCAGGTGCACGGGCTCGGGCATGGTTCCTGCGGCCGCCGCGCCGTCGCCGTCGCCGGCCGGCTGCCGGACCACGGTGTGCGCGGCCAGGTTGACCGTGGTGCGGCCGATGGTCATGGCCGTGGCCGGCCGGACCGTGTCCTCGCGGCGCAGCGCGGCCCGCAGCCGGGCCAGCAGCTCGTCCATGGAGAAGGGCTTGGTCACGTAGTCATCCGCGCCCGCGTCCAGCGCGCCGATCTTGTCCTGGGCGGCCGACCGGCCGGACAGCACGATGACCGGCACGCTGGACCAGGTGCGCAGCTCCCTGATGACCTCGGTGCCGTCCCGGTCGGGCAGGCCCAGGTCCAGCAGCACCGCGTCCGGCGGCCAGCGGGCCGCCTGGTCGAGGGCGTCCTGGCCGCGGGCGGCCGCCTGGACCTCGTAGCCCCGGGCCCGCAGGTCGATGCGCAGCGCGCGGAGCAGCGCTGGCTCGTCCTCCACGATCAGCACCCTGAGACTCCTGGTCTGGCCGGCGGGCACCCCGGGTGCCTGGGGCGGCACAACATCCGAGGACGCAGCGCGGGCGAGCGCGGTCGGACTGGCTGTCCGCCTGCGCTCGCCCATCACCGCTGCCTCGCCGTGCTCGCCGTGCTCGCCGTGCTCGCCGTCAGGCCGGGTACTTCTCATCGAGCGCGATGTTCAGCTTGAGCACGTTGACCACCGGCTCGCCCAGGAAGCCCAGGTCGCGGCCCTGCGTGTACTTCTGCACAAGGGCCTGGACGGCCGAGGGGCTGATGTGCCTGGCGGCGGCGACCCGGTCCACCTGGATGGCCGCGTTCTGCGGGGAGATATCCGGGTCCAGGCCCGAGCCGGACGCGGTCACCGCGTCGGCCGGGATCTGCGAGATCCTCACG
>JBOHCO010000831.1:0-4805 GCA_050698895.1 Streptosporangiaceae bacterium | reverse complement strand
GCGTTCGACCTGGACTAGCCGCGGACTAGCCGGCGAGGCACTCAGCCCGAACGCTTGGCACGGTGATCTGGCAAGTACCGGGGTGCGGGGCGGTGCACGGGCGAGGAGGGCCATGGCCTCAGACGCGGAGCTGATCGGGAGGTCACTGGCCGGCGACGCGGAAGCCTTGTCGAGGTGATCTGCCGTCACGAGGCTGCGGTGGGGGCCTACCTGACCCGGCGGGCGGGCCGGGGGGTGGCCGAGGAACTGCTTGGCGAGGTGTGGGCCGCGGCCTTCGGGTCGCGGGCGAACTACGACCGCTCATTTCCTGACGCCCGTCCGTGGCTGTTCGGCGTGGCGCTGAACACGCTTCGGCGGCACTGGCGGTCCCGGCGGGCCGAGGAGCCCGGCACCTGCTGGTCGGTGGCCTGGGGGTGCCGGGCCGCGGAGTCGTTCCCACGCCTACCCCAGGATCGCGGCCCGGCCAGGTCCAGCCCGCCTATAGCTGGACTCCTGTCAACCGGCTGAACGGCGTCGCCGCGGTCTCGGCGCGTGACGTCTGGGCCGTGGGCTCGGCAGCGACCGGCAGGCCGCTCATCGAGCACTGGAATGGCCGGGCCTGGACCCGGGCACCGAGCGCCAGCCCGCGCGGCGCTCAGGAGAGCCAGCTCAACTCGGTCGCCGCGACCGGGCCTTCGCAGGCGTGGGCCGTCGGCTACGACAACGCCGGCCGGACGACCAGGACCTTGATCGAGCACTGGAATGGCCGCACCTGGGCGCAGGCGGCCAGCCCCAGCCCCGGCGGCGTGCATGGCAGCTTCCTTATGGGGGTGGCCGCGGCCGGGCCCTCACGTGCCTGGGCGGTCGGCTACTACCTCACCGGCCACACGACCAGGACCCTGATCGAGCAGTGGAATGGCCGGGCCTGGAAGCAGGTGCCTAGTCCCAGCCCTGGTGGCTCCCACACGGGCAGCGCTCTGAGTGGCGTCGCGGCGGCCGGGAAGTCTGGTGCCTGGGCGGTTGGCTACTACTTCGGCCCTCCGCTCCGGCCGCTGATCGAGCGGTGGAACGGCCGGACCTGGAATTTCGTGCCCAGCCCGAACCCGGGCCGATACGGCGGCACCCTGAACGCGGTCACCACCGTCGGCGACTCCGGGGCCTGGGCGACGGGCAGCCTGGCCACCAGAACGGTCGGCGATGCCCTCATCGAGCGCTGGAACGGCCGGTCCTGGAAGCCGGTGACCAGCCCCAGGCCGGCCCACTCGCGGGGCAGCGACCTGACGGCCATCACCGCCCGCTCGCCCGCCAGCGCCTGGGCGGTGGGGTACTACTTCGCCGACACCCACGTCGAGCCGGGGGTCCTGACGCTGATCGAGCGGTGGAATGGCCGGGCGTGGCAGCAAGAGCCCAGCCCGAGCCCGGGCGGGTCGGCGGTCTCCGGGCCCGATCAGAGCCTCCTGCAGGCCGTGGCCGCGCTCTCGCCGTCGCTGGCCTGGGCGGCGGGTTCCTACAGCTCCGGCAGCCCGCGCGGAAAGATCCTGATCGAGCGCCGGGCCGGCGGGGCCTGGTCGCAAGTGCCCGCCGCGCGCCAGTGAGGCGTCCGGCGCGCTGATGAGCTGGCCCCTGGTCCGTCAGCCGACAGGCGACGGCACCAGGATCGAACCTTGTTACGGATGATCTTCCTGGCCGAGCCAGCGCCGGTACTTGGCGCGCGAGGACTTCCGCCAGGCCCGCCTGGCCCGGTGCTGCAGCCCCCGCGCGGTCTCGGCGTCGCGCTCATACAGCAGGCCGTAGGTGAAGGCGTTCTGGCCGGCCCGGTGGGCGCTCACGCCGAGGTCCCGGATCGCGGCCCGGGCGATCACCGAGTCCTGGTGGTCGCCGAGCACCGTCTGGATCTTCGTCATCCGCTTGGAGAACCGCCTGGCCGTCCGGCCCTCGATCGGGACCAGGACGTCGGCGGTGTAGCGGGCGCGCTTGGCCGCCTTGCGGGCCTCGTGCAGGGCGAGGTCCTTGTCGTGCCCGGCGGGCATGTCGAGGGCGCGGCGGATCTTCTTGGCCAGGCGGCGGTAGGCGCGCTCGACGGACTGGCGCAGGGTCGTCGCCGGAGCCGCGGCGGCCTCGGTGAGCGGCGGCTCGGCCAGCAGTCCCTCGAGCTCGTCGAGCAGCGCGAGGTAGCGGCGGGAGTCCAGGGCCCGGACGGCGGCCCGCTGCGCGGCCGCGTTGCGGGGGCCGAAGTGCTCGGTGATGCTGGCCGGGACCGGCCCGAGCACCAGCTCCTCGGGCACCTCGCCGAGCAGCCCGGCCAGGTGCCCGGCCAGCACCTCGCCGTCGCGGGCGGCGCCGAGCACCTGACCCAGCCAGCGCAGCTCGTCGCGCAGGTGCGCGGTGGCCGAGGCGTCCAGGATGGGCCGGAAGGACTGAAGGGTCGCGCGCAGCCGCCGGGCCGCGACCCGCATCTGGTGCACGGAGTCGGGCTGGTCCCGGCGGACCAGGGGGTCGGCCGACTTCAGCGCGCCGGCCTGGGTGCGCACGTAGCTCAGCACCACGTCCCCGGCCCGTGACCGGGGCTTGAGCCGGGGCGGCGCGGCGGCGGACGGCATCCGGTCGGCCAGGGCCCGCTCCAGCTTGGCCGCCCGGCCGGCCGGGCGCAGGCCCGCCTTCCTGAGCCGGTCATCGGCCGCGACCAGCAGCAGGCGGCCGCCGCCGGTCAGCTCCACCTCGACCTCGCGCCACCGCGACAGCGTGGTCACCTGGCCCAGGCTCTGCGCCGACACCTCGTCGTCGACCACCTCGGCCAGCGACTCCCCGGCGCTGTCCAGCAGGACCCGGCGGCGCCGCACGGTGGCGATCCGGGCCACGGGCCGCAGCGCGGCGGCGCGGGACTGGGCCCGGATGAGCCGGGACAGCTCGGCGGGCACGGCCGGCCCGCGGCGCAGCGGCACCTGGAGCTCAGTCCGCGAGTCAGGGCCGGCCGGCAGCTTCAGGTGCCAGCCCTCGTCGTCACCGCCGCGGCGGCGGCGCAGGGTGATCCCGGCCCGGATCAGCCGCAGGTCGTCGGTGTCGAAGTACTCGGCGACGAGCTGGAACTCCTCGAGGTCGGTCTCCCCGGCGACATGCGGGAGCCCGGTCAGGTCCGGCACGACGGCGTCGGAGTCGGCCTCGTACTTGCGTTCGGTCTCTAGCGCCTCAGTAATCATCAGCCATCACCTACCCACGCCGGACGTCCTCGATCCTGCAGTAGGCCGGCCTGGCCCGGCCGGCCCGGCGGCCCGGCCGCGCCGGGTCAGGCGGCCGCGATCGCCGTCGCGCCGAGCAGGCCCTTGATGTCGGCCATGAAGCTGCTGCTGGGCTGGACCGGGAAGTCGCACTCCATCAGCACCGGCGTGCCGCCCGGCAGCTCCATCCGGACCATGACCGGCGTGCTGCCGGGGTGGGCCTGGAGGATGTGCTTCAGCTCGGCGACCAGCTTCTCGTCCACCTTCTCGTCGTGCAGCGCGATGACCACCGGCGGCCCGCCGCTGCTGCGCACCGCGCCCAGGTCCAGGGTGGTCATCTCCTGGGCGAAGACGCTCAGCGTGCCGTCCCGGTCGTTGACCCGCCCGCGCACGCTGACCGCGACGTCCTCGGCCAGCTCCGGCGCGTACTGGCCGTAGGTCTTCGGGAAGAACAGGCACTCCACGGCGCCGTCGAGGTCCTCGATGGTGACGATGGCCCACGGGTTGCCGCTCTTCTTGTTGATCCGCCGGTCGACCGAGACGATGATCCCGGCCACCTGCACGTCGCCCTCGGTCCGCCCGGAGGACAGCAGCTCGGCGACGGCGGTGTCCCGGTTGCGCTGGAGGATCCGCTCGGCCCCGTCGAGCGGGTGGCCCGAGACGTACAGGCCGAGCATCTCCCGCTCCTGGGCCAGCAGCAGCTTGCGCGGCCACTCCTCCGTGATGAGCTTGAAGTCCAGCCCGATGCGCGGGGCCGCGTTGCTGTCGGCCGGCTCGCCCATGCTGAACAGGTCGAACTGGCCGATGGCCTCCTGGCGCTTGACGCCGATGACCGCGTCCACGGCCTGCTCCTGGACCAGGAACAGCGACTTGCGGGTGTGCCCGAGCGAGTCGAACGCCCCGGCCCGGATCAGCGACTCCACCACGCGCTTGTTGCAGACCGCGATCTCGGACTTGTCCAGGAAGTCGGCGAACGAGGTGTAGGCGCCCTTGCCCTGCCGGGTCGACACGATCGAGCCGACCACCGCGGCGCCGACGTTGCGGATCGCGCCGAGGCCGAACCGGATGTCGGTCCCGACCGGCGCGAAGTCGAGCTTGGACTCGTTCACGTCCGGCGGCAGCACCTTGATGCCCAGCTTGCGGCACTCGGCCAGGTAGACCGCCATCCGGTCCTTGTCGTCGCCCACCGAGGTGAGCAGCGCGGCCATGTACTCGGCCGGGTAGTTGGCCTTGAGGTGGGCCGTCCAGTACGACACCATCCCGTACCCGGCGGTGTGCGCCCGGTTGAACGCGTAGTCGGAGAACGGCACCAGGATGTCCCAGAGCGTCTTGATCGCCCGCTCCGAGTACCCCTTCGCCTTCATGCCGTCGCAGAAGGGCACGAACTCCGCGTCGAGGATCTCCTTCTTCTTCTTGCCCATCGCCCGTCGGAGGAGGTCCGCCTGGCCGAGCGAATAGCCGGCGACGCGCTGCGCGATCGCCATGACCTGCTCCTGGTAAACGATCACGCCGTAGGTCTCGGACAGCAGATCGACGAGTGACTCCGCGAACTCCGGATGGATCGGCTCGATCTTCTGCCGGCCGTGCTTGCGTTCGACGTAGGCAAGGTGG
>JBOHCO010000830.1:0-4102 GCA_050698895.1 Streptosporangiaceae bacterium | reverse complement strand
TCGTCGCGCCGGGCCCTTCCGTCGTAATAGGCGACGAATGACCATCAATAGGATTAACGGACTCGGTCCAGCGTCTTGGCCGACCTTTCATCCTGAATGGCCCCTGTTGAATACAGTGCGTCTATTCACTCTAAGTAATGGGTGGCTACTCATCGTAACAAGATATGGCCCGCCCATTACTGTGACCTTTCTGTTGCATCAGATGATGTTGACCCTGGCCTGCCCTCGGGGCATGACCGCTACGGGGAGTACCGGAGACGCGACACCGTAGCTGGACCAGGGGGGCCAATGAACACGCAGGTAGATACCGTTAGCCGGATCAGCATGCACGACCTGACCGCGCAGGCCGTCGGGGGCCAGCCGGCCGCCATCGACTCATTACTCCGGCAGATCAGGCCCATGGTGCTGCGTTACTGCCGGGCCCGCCTGGGTCGCATTTCCGGGCACCATCACGCCGCCGATGATGTCGCGCAAGAGGTCTGCATCGCGCTGGTATCGGCGCTGCCGCGGTATCGGGACATGGGCCGGCCGTTCGCCTCATTCGTGTACGGCATCGCCTCCCATAAGGTCGCCGACGCCATGCGCAGCGCGGCCAACCTGGCCATCCCGACCGAGGACCTGCCCGACGAGGCTGACGACCGGCCCGGCCCCGAGGAGACCGCCGTGGCCTACCTGGAGGCCGAGCGCGTCCGGGCCCTGCTGCGCCTGCTGCCCCGGCAGCAGCGCGAGCTGCTGGTCCTGCGGGTGCTGGCCGGGCTGTCCGCGCAGGAGACCGGCAACGAGCTCGGCATGTCCGCGGGCGCCGTCCGGGTCGCCCAGCACCGGGCCCTGGCCCGGCTGCGGGCCATCGCCGTAGAGGAGTCCATCGCCTGACCCCCGTGGGCTCCCTGTTCCCCCGTGGCAGAGAGCCCAGTCCGCCGGGCTCGCCCAGGCCTGCGTCCCCCGTCGCGGCCTGGGCGAGCCCTTGGCCATCGCGGGCGTGGCGGGCCGTACCTGGCAGTACTGGACGGCGCGCTTACTAGGATGAACGCATCCCAGGAAGCCCGGCCGATGGAAATGTGTGACATGAGCGACGACGTGAAGTTCAGCCCGCCCGCCCTGACGTTCGACGACGTGCTCTTGCTGCCCGCGCATTCGACCCTGATGCCCAGCGAGGCCGACATCTCGGCCCGGCTGACCCGGCGGATCACGCTGCGGGTCCCGCTGCTCTCCGCGGCCATGGACACGGTGACCGAGGCCCGGATGGCCATCGCCATGGCCCGCCAGGGCGGCGTGGGCGTGCTGCACCGCAACATGTCGGTGGAGGAGCAGGCCCAGCAGGTCGACATGGTCAAGAGGTCCGAGGCCGGGATGATCACTAATCCGGTGACCTGCGGGCCATCGGCGACCGTCGCGGACGTCGAGGAGCTGTGCGGTCGCTTCCGGATCTCCGGGGTGCCGGTGACCGGCCCGGACGACACTCTCCTGGGTATCGTGACGAACCGGGACATCCGCTTCGAGTCCGACCACCGGCGCCGGGTTACCGAAGTGATGACGGCGATGCCGCTGGTGACCGCGCCGGTCGGGGTGGGCCGGGCCGAGGCGCTGGCCCTGCTCGGCAGCCACAAGATCGAGAAGCTGCCGCTGGTCGATGAGGCGGGGCGGCTGCGCGGGCTGATCACCGTCAAGGACTTCGCCAAGAGCGAGAAGTTCCCGGGCGCGACCAAGGATGGCGAGGGCCGGCTGATCGTCGGCGCGGCCGTCGGAGTCGGCGCGGATGCCAAGGCACGGGCACTGGCGCTGACCGAGGCGGGGGTCGACTTCCTGGTCGTGGACACGGCGCACGGCCACTCCCAGGCGGTGCTGGACATGGTGGCCCAGCTCAAGGCCAACGCGCAGGTCGACGTGATCGGCGGGAACGTGGCCACCCGGGCGGGCGCTCAGGCGCTGATTGACGCCGGCGCGGACGCGGTCAAGGTCGGGGTGGGGCCGGGCACCATCTGCACCACCCGGGTGGTGGCCGGCGTGGGCGTGCCTCAGGTGACGGCCATCTACGAGGCGTCGCTCGCGGCTCGCCCGGCAGGCGTCCCGGTCATCGGCGACGGCGGCGTGCAGTACTCCGGCGACATCGCCAAGGCGATCGCGGCTGGCGCCGACACCGTGATGCTGGGCGGCTTGCTGGCCGGCTGCGAGGAAGGGCCGGGCGAGGTGGTGTTCATCAACGGCAAGCAGTTCAAGCTGTTCCGGGGGATGGGCTCGCTGGCCGCGATGCGCGGCCGGTCCTATTCCAAGGACCGCTACTTCCAGGACGCCGTGCTGAGTGAGGAGCAGCTAGTACCCCAGGGGGTCGAGGGCCAGGTGCCCTTCCGGGGGCCGCTCGCCAGTGTCGCCTACCAGCTCACCGGCGGCCTGCGGGCGGCCATGGGCTACTGCGGCGCGGCGACCATCGCCGGCCTCAAGGAAGCACGGTTCATTCAGGTGACAGCGGCCGGCCTGGCCGAGAGTCACCCGCATGACGTGCAACTCGTCAGCGAGGCACCGAATTACATGGGACGGCGAGCCTGATATGACGCAGGTGGAGATCGGCCGCGGCAAGGTCGGCCGCCGGGCCTACCGGCTCGACGAGATCGGCATCGTCCCGTCCCGGCGGACCCGGCACCCGGAGGAAGTCTCGATCGCCTGGCAGATTGACGCCTACCGGTTCGAGTTGCCGCTGATCGTCGCGCCGATGGACAGCGTGGTCTCGCCGGTCACCGCGATCCAGCTGGGCGGGTTCGGCGGGCTGGCCGTGCTGGACCTGGAAGGCCTGTGGACCCGGTATGACGATCCGGAGGCGCTGCTGGCCGAGGTCGCCGCCCTGGAGCCCGAGGCCGCGACCCGGCGGCTGCAGGAGATCTACGCGGCGCCGATCCAGGAAAACCTGATCGGCACGCGGATCGAGCAGGCCAAGGCGTCCGGGATCACCACGGCCGCGCGGCTGTCGCCGCAGCGGACGGTCCGCTTCCACAAGGCCGTGCTGGACGCCGGGGTGGATATCTTCGTGATCCGCGGCACCACCGTCTCGGCCGAGCACGTCTCCGGGCACGCTGAGCCGCTGAACCTGAAGCAGTTCATCTACGAGCTGGACGTCCCGGTGATCGTGGGTGGCTGCGCCACCTATCAGGCGGCGCTGCACCTGATGCGCACCGGCGCCGCCGGCGTCCTGGTCGGTTTCGGCGGCGGATCGGGCCACACCCCCGTGAAGGTGCTTGGCGTCGCGGTGCCGATGGCCACCGCGATCGCCGACGTGGCCGCGGCCCGGCGCGACTACCTGGACGAGTCCGGCGGCCGCTACGTGCACGTGATCGCCGACGGGTCGATGACGAGCAGCGGTGACATCGCCAAGGCGCTGGCCATCGGCGCGGACGCGGTCATGGTGGGCTCCCCGCTGGCCCGGGCCGCCGAAGCGCCGGGCCGCGGCTACCACTGGGGCAGCGAGGCCAACCACACCGAACTGCCCCGCGGCGCCCGGGTCAACGTGGGCACGATCGGCACGCTGGAGCAGATCCTGCACGGCCCGTCGACCGTCCCGGACGGCTCGATGAACCTGATGGGGGCGCTGCGCCGCACCATGGCCACGGCCGGCTACTCCGACCTGAAGGAGTTCCAGCGGGTCGAGGTGGTCGTCGCCGATTCCGGCTCGCCGGCGGGCCGCCGCTAGACTCCAGCGCATGTCCCCTCGGCTTCGCGTCCTGTCCGGCATCCAGCCCACTGCCGACTCCTTTCACCTCGGCAACTACCTCGGCGCGCTGCGCCAGTGGGTGGCGCTGCAGGACACTCACGACGCCTTCTACTGCGTGGTGGACCTGCACGCGATCACCGTGCCGCAAGATCCCGTCCTGCTGACGCGCCGGACCAGGGTCGCCGCCGCCCAGCTGCTCGGCGCCGGGCTCGACCCGGACCGGTGCACGCTGTTCGTACAGAGCCACGTGCCCGAGCACGCCGAACTGGCCTGGGTCCTGTCCTGCATGACCGGGTTCGGCGAGGCGAGCCGGATGACCCAGTTCAAGGACAAGTCGTCGAGGGAAGGCCAGGAGCAGGCCTCGGTCGGCCTGTTCACCTACCCGATCCTGCAGGCCGCGGA
>JBOHCO010000829.1:0-5958 GCA_050698895.1 Streptosporangiaceae bacterium | reverse complement strand
CCGGCCGTACATGCCCGCCGAGCGGGCCGTGACCAAGCTGGCCGAGCTGGGTGCCTACGGGGTGAACTTTCACGATAACGACGTGTTCGACTTCGGCGTCAGCGAGGCCGAGCGCGACGAGCGGATCGGCGCGTTCCGCAAGGCGCTGGAGCAGACCGGCCTGGTCGTGACGACCGCCACCACCAACTTGTTCAGCCATCCGGTCTTCAAGGACGGCGGGTTCACCTCCAACGACCGTGACGTGCGCCGGTACGCGCTGGCCAAGGTGATGCGCAACATCGACCTGGCGGCCAGCCTGGGCGCGAAGATCTACGTGTGCTGGGGCGGGCGCGACGGCGCCGAGTCCGGTGCGGCCAAGGACATCCGGGCCGCGCTCGACCGGCTCAAGGAGGCGTTCGACGTGCTCGGCGCCTACGTGCTGGACCAGGGCTACGACCTGCGGTTCGCGATCGAGCCCAAGCCCAACGAGCCGCGCGGCGACATCCTTCTGCCGACCGCCGGGCACGCGCTGGCGTTCATCACCGAGCTGGAGCACCCCGAGCTGGTCGGCATCAACCCCGAGGTCGGCCACGAGGAGATGTCCGGCCTGAACTACGCCCACGGGATCACCCAGGCCCTCTGGCACGGCAAGCTCTACCACATCGACCTCAACGGCCAGCACGGCCCGCGCTACGACCAGGACCTGCGGTTCGGGGCCGGGAACGCCAGGGGCGCGTTCTGGGTGGTGGACGCCCTGGAGGCAGGCGGCTACGACGGCGTGGTGCACTTCGACTTCAAGCCGCCGCGCACCGAGGACGACGAGGGCGTGTGGGCCAGCGCCGCCGCCTGCATGCGCAACTACCTGATCCTGCGCGAGAAGGCCCGCGCGTTCCGGGCCGACCCGGACGTCCAGGAGGCGCTGCGGGCCGCCCGGGTCGAGCAGCTGGCGCTGCCGACCCTGGCCGACGGCGAGAGCTGGCGGGACGTGCGCGGCTTCGAGCCCGACGTCGCGGCCCTCGGCGCTCGCGGCATGGCCTTCGAGCAGCTGGACCAGCTCGCCCTGGAGCACCTGTACGGGGTGCGCCCCTGAGCGCCTAGGCACAGATAGTTACTATTCCTGCCCTGGCATTACCCCTCTGTGACCAACGTTGGCTACCGTGTCGGGGTGGGGGAATGGGGTTCGGGGGGGCCCTGCGGGGTGTCGGCTCCGGTCGAAGTCCGTCTGCTCGGCGGGTTCGGCCTGGTGGTCGACGGCAAGCCGGTGCCGACCGGCTCCTGGCGGCTGCGCAAGGCCAGGGACGTGGTGAAGATCCTCGCCCTGGCCCGCGGGCACCGGCGGCACCGGGACGAGGTCATCGAGGCGCTGTGGCCCGAGCGGGACGCCGATTCGGGCCTGAACAACCTGCACCAGGCCCTGCACATCGCCCGGCGCGGGCTGGCCGGGGACGCCGCGGCCGGATCGGCTACCAGCGGTTCTGCTACCCGCAGCGCGGGCCGGGCCCGCCTGCGGGTGCGCGACGAGTGGGTGACGCTGTGCCCCGACGAGCCGCTGCGGGTCGACGTCGAGGAGTTCGAGGCCGCGGCGGCCGCCGCCGAGCGATCTCCGGATCCAGCCTGCGTGGAGGCGGCGCTCAGCCGTTACCCGGGCGAGCTGCTGCCCGAGGACCGGTACGAGGACTGGGCCGCGGTGCGCCGGGACGAGCTCGGCGCCGTCCACCGCCGGCTGGTGATCAGGCTGGCGGCGCTGCGCGAGGCGGCCGGCGACCCGCGGGCCGCGGTGGGCCTGCTCGCCCCGCTGGCTGCGGATGATCCCACCGACGAGGGCGCGCAGCGCGCGCTGATCCGCGGCTACGCCCTGGCCGGGGACCGCGGCGCGGCGCTGCGCCAGTACCACACGCTGGCTGACGCCCTGCGGGACGGCCTGGCCGTCCCCCCCGACGGGCAGACCGAGCAGGTGCACCGTGAGGTGCTGGCCGGCCGGCTGGGTGGCCCGTCCCGGCCCGGCCGCACTCCCGAGGTACCGCGGCAGCGGGCGACGGCGCACGGCCGCCAGCGGGCCCGGCCGGGCCTGCGGGCCGGCCACAACCTGCCTATCCGGCTGAGCACCTTCGTGGGCCGCGAGCAGGCCCTGGCCGAGCTCAGCGCCCTGCTCGGCCAGCGGCGGCTGATCACGCTGCTGGGCCCCGGCGGCTGCGGCAAGTCGCGACTGGCCGTCGAGGTGGCCCAGCGGGCGGTGGGCCGGTTCCCCGACGGGGTGTGGCTGACCGAGCTGGCCGTCGTGTCGGGTACCGGCGACGACGCCGTCGGCCGTGCGCTGGCCAGGGACCTGGCCGTCGGCGAGCAGTCCGGCCAGTCGCCGCTGGCCGCCGTGGCCGGGGCCATGGCCGGCAAGCGGTCGCTGCTGGTCGTCGACAACTGCGAGTACCGGATCGACAGCGCGGCCCGGGCCGTCGCGGCGCTCCTGGCCGCCGGCCAGAACGTGGTCGTGCTGGCCACCAGCCGGGAGCCGCTGCGGGTGCCCGGCGAGACGCTGTGGCAGGTGCCATCGCTGACCATGCCCGACCCGCGCCACCCGGCCGGCGTGAGCGAGCTGCGCCGATGCGAGTCGGTGCGGCTGTTCACCGACCGGGCCATGGCCGCCGACCCCGGCTTCAGCCTGGACGCCGACAACGCCGGCGCCGTGGCGGAGATCTGCTTCCGGCTGGACGGCCTGCCGCTGGCCATCGAGCTGGCCGCGGCCCGGGTGCCCGCCCTGGGCACCCGCGGGATCGCCGAGCGGCTCGACGACCGCTTCCGGCTGCTGACCAGCGGCAGCCGCACCGCTCTGAGCCGGCAGCGCACGCTGGCCGACACCTTTGACTGGAGCTACGAGCTGCTGTCGGAGTCCGAGCAGGCCGCATTCCGGCGCGTCTCGGTGTTCGCGGAGACGTTCTCGCTGGCCGCCGCGGCCGCGGTGGCGGCCGGCGGCGAGGTCGAGCGCGAGGACATCGCCGCGGTGCTGCCCGACCTGGTGGCCCGGTCGATGGTCGCGATCGAGCACGAGGCGCTGACCTTCCGGTACCGGCTGATCGAGACGCTGCGCGAGTACGGGCGGGCCCGGCTGGCCGAGACCGGGGAGTCGGCGGCGGTCCGGCGCCGGCACGCCGCCTGGTACCTCACCCTGGCCAGGGAGGCCGCCGAGCACCTGGCCGACCCCGGCCGGCGGCGCTGGCTCGAGCGGCTGGACGCCGACCAGGCCGATCTCCAGGCCGCGCTGAGCACGCTGACCAGCACCGAGCCGGCCGGGGCGCTGGCCCTGGCCGGCGCGCTGTGGCCGTACTGGGGCATGCGCGGCAGCTTCGGCGAGGGTCTCGGGCGGCTGCTCACCGCGTTGCAGGCGGCGCGGGAGCCGTCGGCCACCCGGGTGGAGGCGCTGGTCGGCGCGTTCGCGCTGAAGCTGCGCTGGGCCGGCCCGGGGGAGGACAACCCGTACGCCGGGCAGGCCCTGACCGAGGCGCGGGAGCTGGGCGACCCGGCCGCGATCACCAGGGCCGGGTTCTTCGCCGGGGTCCAGGCCTGGATGCGCGAGGACTACCCCGCGGCCCGCGCGGCGCTGCTGGCCGCGACGGCCACCGCGCGGGCCCACGGCATGCTGATGGCCCAGGCCTCCACGGTGCACGCCCTGGCCTGCGTGGCCTGGTCCCAGCGCCGGACCGGGCTGGCCCGGCGGCGGCTGCGCGAGGCCCTGGCCCTGGCCTGCCGGGGCGCGGCCGAGCAGGATCCCGGCTCGTTCTGGCAGCTGACCATCGGCGCCATCGTCACCGCCCAGTGGCTGGGCGCTCCGCGCCTGGTCTACGAGGACAGCTACGTGCCGTTCCAGGAGAACCGGGGCGTGTCGGCGATCGCGTTCATCCGGGCCAGCATGGGCAGCCTGGCCCGGTCCGAGGGCGACCCGGAGGCCGCCCGCCGGCTGTTCGAGGAGTCGCTGGCGCTGTTCGAGGAGGCCGGGGACGAGGTCGGCGTCGCGCTCGCGCTGGGCCGCCTGGGGAACCTGGCCGCCACGGTCGGCTGCGAAGAACGGGCCAGCCAGTACCTGACCCGGAGCCTGGACATCCGCCGCGAGCTGCGCGACCAGCGCTGCATCGGCATCGCGCTGATGAGCCTGGGCCGCCTGGAGGTGGCCGCGGGCCGGCTGGACAGCGCCAACGACCTGTTCGCCGAGGCCACCAGCGTGTTCCGGGCCAGCGGTGACCGGCCCGCCATGGTCGGCGCCGTCACCCGGCTGGGCGAGCTCCAGATCGCGCTGGCCCGCCAGGCCCGGTCCGAGAACGGGTCGGCCGCCGTCGCGGCCGGCGCCGGGGGCGATGCGGTCCGGATGCTGGAGGCGGCCGCGGACAGCATGCGGGCCATCGGCAGCCGGCCGCACCTCGGCCTGGCCCTGACCGCGCTGGCCGAGGCCTACGACACCACCGGCGGCCAGGAGCTGGCCGGCCAGGCGGCCAGGGAGGCCATCGCCCTGCTGGCCTACGCGCCCGCCGGGCCGGGCCGCGAGCAGGCCGTGCGCCGGCTGTCCGAGATCGCGGGCAGATAAGGGGCAATTCGGAGGTAGGGCTCAGCCCAGCCGGGTAGATCGCTGGCAGAGCCCCGCGACTACCGACCGGAGTGAGGCATGCGCCGACTGAGTCCGATTTCCCTGCTGGTCACGGCGCTCGTCCTGACCGCGGCGCCGCTTGCGGCGGCCGCCGCCCCCGCGGACGCCGCCCCCGCCAGGGGCGCCGCCCCGCACATCGTGCTCGTCAACCAGCCCGCCGCCTCGGTCTGCGTCGGCCGGAGCTTCACCGTCGGCGTCTGGTACCAGCAGATCTCCGGCGGCTCGCGGGCCTACCGCGTCGCCGTGTACGGCCCGGCCGGCAAGCGGCTGCTGTACAAGCACGGCCGGGCCAGCTCCGCGCACTGGCGGTTCTGGAAGGTCCGCGCCGTGCGGCCGGGCAAGTACCGCACGGTCTACTCCGGGCACTGGAAGCACCCGACCGTGTGGAGCCACTACAAGGTGACGACCAGGGCCCGCCGCTGCTCCTAGGCTCCGCCGGGCAGGCCGGCCAGCGCCTCCTCGATGGCCTGGTCGCCCAGCGCCAGGTCCTTGATCTCGCCGGACAGGTAGCTGGCGTAGGCAGGCAGGTCCAGCAGTCCGTGGCCGCACAGCGCGGTCAGGATGACCTTCTCCTCGCCGGTCTCCCTGCAGCGCAGCGCCTCCTCGATGCAGGCGGCCACCGCGTGCGCGGGCTCGGGCGCCGGCACGATGCCCTCGGTCCTGGCGAACCGCAGCCCGGCCGCGAAGCACTCCGACTGCGGCTTGGCCACCGCCTCGATCAGCCCCAGCTCGTAGATGTGCGACAGCAGCGGGGACATGCCGTGGTAGCGCAGGCCGCCGGCGTGGATCGGGTCGGGGATGAACTCGTGGCCCAGGGTGTGCATTTTCAGCAGCGGGGTCATGCCCGCGGTGTCCCCGAAGTCGTAGGCGTAGACGCCGCGGGTGAACGACGGGCACGCGGCCGGCTCCACCGCGCGGATGACCGGGTTCATCCGGCCGGCCAGCTTCTCGCGCAGGAACGGGAACGCCAGCCCGCCGAAGTTGGACCCGCCGCCGGTGCAGCCGACGATGACGTCCGGGGTGTCGCCGGCCTGGGCCAGCTGCTTGATGGCCTCCTCGCCGATGACCGTCTGGTGCATCAGCACGTGGTTCAGCACGCTGCCCAGCGCGTACCGCGCTCTTGGGTCGCCCGCGGCCACCTCGACCGCCTCGCTGATCGCGATGCCCAGGCTGCCGGTGGAGTCCGGGTGGCCGGCCAGCACCCCCCGGCCCGCGTTCGTGAGGTCGGACGGGCTCGGGTGCACCGTCGCGCCGTAGGTCTCCATGAGCATCCTGCGGTAGGGCTTCTGGTCGTAGGACGCCCGCACCATCCAGACCTCGAGCTCGAGCCCGAACAGCGCCGCCGCGAA
>JBOHCO010000828.1:0-1595 GCA_050698895.1 Streptosporangiaceae bacterium | reverse complement strand
CCAGCTCGCGCCGCACGTAGTACTCCTGGTCGCGGAGCTGGCGCAGGACGGCCGGCACGATCTCCCTGTAGGCCGCCCAGATCGACGGGTAGGGCGGCGCGCAGTCCTGCTTGATCTCCTCGTGCAGCTCCGGCAGCCGGTAGTACGGGACCATCGGGAACATGTGATGCTCCACGTGGTAGTTCATGTTCCAGTACAGGAACCGGTTGACCGCGCACATCCGCACCGTGCGGGTGTTGAGCCGGTGGTCGAGCACGTTCTCGCCCATCCCCGAGTGCTGCATCATCGCGTACAGGTTGAACAGCAGCGCCCCGTACAGCCGCGGCCCGCCGATCAGCACGACCGGCAGCCAGGTCCGGAACCCGATCGCCAGCCCCACCGTGACCGCGTAGATGACCAGGTCGATGCGGGCAGTGCGGTAGACCTTGTGCTGCTCGGTCTCGGGGATGAAGTCCGCCTCGTCGGCCGTGAGCCGCCCCGAGGCGTGCACGAACATCAGCCAGAACGCCATCGGCACGTCGACCAGCCCGACCAGGTTGGCCAGCAGCCGGGCCAGCCGCGCGGGCCGCATGACCTGGATCTCCGGGTCCCGGCCGACCAGCAGCGTGTCCGTGTGATGCCGCGTGTGGCTCCACCGCCACACCGTCGGGTCGCGCATGATCATGAACGACGCGAGCTGGTACAGCCCCTCGTCCAGCCAGCGGGTCTTGAACGCCGTGCCGTGCCCGGACTCGTGCCACCGGGAGTCCGCCGTCCCGTAGAGCAGGCCGTAGGCCAGGAAGCACGGCAGCGCCCACCAGGTCCCCCACAGCGCGATGCCCAGCCCTCCGAGCAGGAACAGCAGGCCGAGCCAGATCGCGGTGTCCCGGATGGCCGGGTAGTCCGACCGCCGCATCAGCTCCTTCATCCGCTTGCGCGGGATGTCGCTGCGGAACCAGTCGGCGCCCGCCAGCCCGGCCGCCACGGCGGCCTGGTTCTCCGAGCCCGCGAGGCTGTAGCGCGCCAGCCGCTCCTTGCCCATCGCCCACCCCTTTGACCCATTGCGCGCCAGCAAACGGCCGTCCGCCCGGCTCCTGCCCATTGGAGCGCTCCAAGAGCATTGGAACTCGCACCCCGCCCAACGTCAAGGATCCCGGTCGCCGCCCGCCGCCTGCAGCAGGGTCATGGCTGGCGCCGACCAGCACCACCCGCTCGCAGCCGCTTCTTGCTGTTATCAGAGCGGCTCCAGGCCCTGGCGGTCGATCTGGTCGCGGCCCGGTCGCCCGTGGCCGGGCCTCACTCGCTTCTTGCTGTTATCAGACCTGGTGCGACCCCGTGGTGCGCGTGGTGCTGCCGCACGCGTCCCACCAGCCCCGTGCACCGACAGCAGTTCGGATCGTCGGTGCCCTGACGCCGACGATCCGAACTGCTCCTCGCCGATGTGGCTCGTGTGACGAATGAACGAGCGCTTCTTGCTGTTATCACACCGGGGCCGGCCTGGCGGTGCTTCCAGGGCGGGGCCCGGCGGTGCTTCTTGCTGTTATCAGGACGGGGGGCCGCTGACGGTCAGGCTGGCGTCGCCCTCGTCAGCCGGCGCGGGACAGGTGGCGCAGGGC
>JBOHCO010000827.1:0-2214 GCA_050698895.1 Streptosporangiaceae bacterium | reverse complement strand
CGCCGGCGGCGTCCAGCACGGCCCGGCCGGTGAAGCGCAGCATCACCGGCGTGCGCTGGTGGCGGGCCGCGTTGCGGGTGGCGGCCAGGCCGTCGGCGTTGGGCGTCTGGGCGATCGCGGCAGCCAGGTCCGGGTTGCGGGCCGCGACCTCGAAGACGTAGCCGCCGGGCAGGGAGAAGCTCCAGATGGCGATCCGGGCCGGGTCGACCTCAGGCAGCGCGCGGGCGTAGCCGATCGCGGCCTGCCAGTCCGCGATCTGGTCGCGGAGCCGGCAGACCTGGCGCGGCTGGCCGCCGCTCTCGCCGAGGCGGCGGTAGTCGAAGGCCAGGACCGAGAACCCGGCCTCGTGGAACCGCCGGGCGAACCGGTCGGTGCCCGGCTCCTTGGTCACCGCATACCCGCCGGTCATGATCACGCAGGCGCCGCTGGCGCCGGGGTAATGCCAGGCGGCGCACTGGGCGTCGCCGCTGGTGAACCAGACCTTCTGGCGGTCGGCTGATGCTGTCATGGCGGCCTCCGGGCGGACTCGCGGGTGCTGACCTCACCTCGAAGTGAACCACGTGGTTCTCATAATGTCCAACGAGTAGCCGGCGCTCTAGGCGCCCGCGGACTCCTCGGCCTCCTCGCGGTCGAGCGCGCGGGCCAGCGCCTCCAGCCCGGCCTGCACGCCTGACACGTCGCCGCTGGTCAGCCACTCGACAATGAACCCGCGCAGCGTGGCCATGATCAGCTGGGCGACCTCGAGCCTGCGGCGCTCGTCCCAGTGCTCGGGGCACAGCTGCACCAGTCCCGGCAGGTAGCGCTCGGACGCCGTGCGGCCCAGCTCGGCGTAGCGGGCCGGGTCGTACATGGTCAGGCCGATGGCCTGGTCAAGCACCCGCGACTGCTCGCCCGCGAGCGCCGACCAGACCGCGCGCACCCGGTCGGCCAGCGTCCGGGCTTCCGGTTCGCGCGCCGCGGTCAGCGCGGTCGCGATGCGCCGCTCGCGCAGCTGGAGGATGGCCTGGCCGAGCAGGTCGTCGACGCCGTCGAAGTAGTACAGCAGCACCTTGTGCGTGGTGCCCGCGGCCCGTGCGGCCCGGCGCAGCGAGAAGTCCGCCAGCCCGTTGACCGCCAGGTCGTCGGCCACCCGGCCGAGCAGCTCCAGGCGCCGCGCCTCGCCGCGCGGCGATCCCGCCGACCGCCGGTAGCCCGCGCGCGGGGGATCGGCGGCCGGGGGATCAGTCCGCGGAGGATCGGTGCGCGGGGGATCAGTCGTGGTCACCGGTCAGCTCGCACAGGTAGGTGATGCCCGGCTGGCCGCTGAGGCGGGTCTCGCCGACCGGCACGAACCCGTTCCGGGCCAGCACCTTCTGCGACGCCAGGTTGTCACTGGCGGTCGCGGCGTGCAGCGAGTGCAGCCCGTACTCCTGTGCCGCCCGCCGGCAGACCTCCAGCACCGCCGCCGTGGCCGCGCCGTGGCCGGCGGCTTTCCCGGCGACCCGGTAGCCCAGGTCGGCCGTGCCGTTCTCGATCACCGTCAGGTTGAACCGGCCGAGCACCTCGCCGTCGTCGCCCACCAGCACGTGGAACAAGCCCAGCCCGGCGTCCTGCTCGGCCAGCAGGCTGGCGTGCCGATCCGCGAAGTGCTCGAAGAAGTCATCGCCGCGGTCGGGGATCGTCGCCGCGAAGTAGGCCCGGTTCTCCAGCTCGAACGCCAGCAGCGCGGCGGCGTGACCGGGACGCAGTCGCTCGAGTTCAGCCACCGGGCAACTCTACTCAGGCGGCGCTCTTCGCGGTCCGCGGGCGGCCCGGCGATAATCCTCCCGTGGACAACAGCCACTACTGCCTGGTCATCGCGGCCGCGAACGCCGCGGGCCCGTGCGCGCCGGGCGAGGAAGCGGCCTGGGGCCGCCGGGTCCAGGGCCTGACCGTGGACCTGCACCTCATCGCGCAGCAGGCCAGGCAGGACATCGAGCGCCTGGAGTCGGCCCGGACCTTCATCGCGTTCCTGGAGAAGGTCGAGATCGAGGAGTCAAGCCGGCGCGGGCTGGTCACGCTGCGACTGCCGTCGGGCGAGACCGAGCCGATCCGCACCGAGCAGGTCAGCACCGACCGCGGCCGGGCGCTGGTCGAGCGGGCGCGGTCTCTGGAGGGGCGCTGGGTCCTGGTCTACCGCTACAACGAGCGGAAGGCGGGCCAGCGCAACCAGTCCGTCCGGATGCTGGCCCACCT
>JBOHCO010000826.1:0-5131 GCA_050698895.1 Streptosporangiaceae bacterium | reverse complement strand
GCGTCCAGCGAGTGTTCGCGCACACGATGACGGTCAACGCCGCGTCCCGGCGCGTGATGGAGAAATGCGGCCTGACCCTCGTGCACACCACCGCCTACCAGGGACCCGATGCCGATGTCATCCCCGGTGCGGAGCACGGCGAGGTCGAGTACGCACTGACCAGACCCGAATGGCAAGCCTAAACCTCAGACATCATCCGTCCAGGCGGTCACCGGGAGTGGTGCCAGACTGATTAGATGGCGCCATGGGGACGTTCCACTGGGCCGGGGAACAGGTTGCTGGCCAAGGCCTGATCGAGCGCCCGTTCCGGCTGGACCGGCCGGACGGCAGCGTCCCCGGCGTGCTGTGGCTGCCCGCGGTGCCCGCACCAGGCTCTCCGCTGGTCCTTCTCGGTCATGGCGGCAGCGGGCACAAGCGATCCGAGCGCGTGCTCACGCTGGCCCGCTGGTTCTGCGCCACGGCTGGCCTGGCGGCCGTGGCGATTGACGGGCCTTACCACGGCGACCGGGTCGCGGCGCCGCTCAGTGCCCCCGTGTATCAGGCCCGGATGGTGGCCGAGGGCCTCGACATCGTGATCAACCGGATGACCGGCGACTGGCAGGAGACGCTGGACGCCGTCGGCTCGGTCGCCGATGTGGACACGACCGGGGTCGGCTACGTGGGCCTGTCGATGGCCACGCGGTTCGGGGTGCCGCTGGCCGCGACGATGGGCGACCGCCTGCGCTGTGCGGTGTTCGGGAAGTTCGGGCTGCGCCAGGCGCCCGGCATGTACGAGGGCGCTGACACCACGGACCGCCTCCGCGGCGAGGCAACGCGGATCACGGCCCCGGTCCTGTACCACGTTCAGTGGGACGATGAGCTGTTCCCCAGGGACGGCCAGCTCGCCCTGTTCGAGCTGTTCGGGTCGCCGGACAAGCAACTGATCGCGTTCTCGGGCAGGCACGCCGAGACCAGGCCCGGAGCCACCGCGACATGGTGCGACTTCATCCGCTCCCACCTCATCGTCGCGGCGGTCCAGGCCTGAAGAACGCGGCGGAGCAGCGCTAGCATCGCCCGGTGAGCGATGAAGTCCGGCGGATCGAGCCTGAGGACGACGAGATAGCCGAGGAGTGGGTGCGGCTGACGGACGAGCCTGAGATCCGCGGCGTGGAGGCCTACACCACCGGCGAGGATGTCACCGGCACTCCCTCGGGCGAAGCGCTGACTCGCGCCGCCGCGAGCGTCATCGACGACCTGGCCGATCGCCTGCGGGCAGGTTGACCAGCAGGGGCGACCAGCGGCCCAGCCTACTCGGAGCTTTCCTCGGCGGAGCTTTCCTCGGCTGAGCTGTCCTTGGCGCTGTCCTCGGCCTCGGCCAGCAGCCGGCGGGCCAGGTCTTCGTCGGCCGGGGCGACCAGCACGCGAACGCCGTCCATCTGTAGCTGCGGCTCCTGGCCGCCGGCGTCGTCGGCCGAGATGGCGGAGCGCACGCCGTTGCTGGCCAGCAGGCCGGCGATCAGGTCCGCCTCGGTGCGGCTGGCCACGACCGCCACGGTGACGGGTACGTCGCTCATGGTCTGACCTCCTCGGCTGCTCGCAGGCTGCTCTCAGCGCTGGCCGGACCAGGTCACCTGGCGCGATGGCGAAGCTGGAAGGGCATCAGGGCCGACTCGAGCTGCACGCGCATGTTCATCTTGCTCTCCCCTTCGCGGCGGTCCGCGAAGTGGATGGGCAGCTCAACGATCTTCAGGCCGTGCCGGACGGTCCGGTAGTTCATCTCGACCTGGAAGCTGTAGCCGTTGCTGCGGATGCTGGCCACGTCGATGGTCTTCAGCGCGGGGGTCCGCCAGAGCTTGAAGCCCGCGGTGACGTCCCGGATGCCCAGGTGCAGCAGCACGCGGACGTAGCTGTTGGCGAAGCCGGACAGGGCCTTGCGGTGCCAGGCCCACTCGGTGGCCACGCTGGCCCCGGCCACGTACCGGGAGCCGATCACCACGTCGGCGTCGGCGGCGAACATCGTGCCGAGCATCTGCGGCACGTACGTCGGCGCGTGCGACAGGTCGCTGTCCATCTGAACCACGAACTCGGCGCCGGCCGCCATGGCCCGCGTCATCCCGTCCACGTAGGCGCGCCCGAGGCCCTGCTTCTCCTGCCGGTGCACGACGGTGATCCGGCCCGAGCCGTACTCCTCGACGAGCTGGTCGGCGATGCGCCCGGTGCCGTCGGGCGAGTTGTCGTCGGCGACGAGGATGTGCAGGCTGGTCAGCGGCAGGCCGAGCAGCTCGGCCACGACCACGGGCAGGTTCGCGGCCTCGTTGTAGGTCGGCAGCACCACGGTGACGGCCGCGGATCGCCACGGCTCGGGCAGTTCCACCGTGTGCTCGGCCGACGCGTGCCGCTCCTGAAGCGCCATTGTCATCCCTCCGCCGCTGGCCAGGGCCGCCGGGTGCGGCCTCGGGTCAGTAGCCAGATCAACCGGGCTAGCCGGACCAGACTGCTTGATCAACTCTAAGAGCCCGCCAATAGGCGGCCGGCCCGAGGCCCGCCAGCGCCATGGTCAACCTGCACGTTACCTGGGCCCCGCTGCGCTATTTACCCACATGACGGTTTGCGAGGCAGATCAGGAGCAATTCATGGCCGGGCCAGGTAGGCGGCGGCCACGCTCTTGGGCACGACCACGCGCCAGGCGTCGAGCACGAGCTCGCGCATCTCGTCGGTGTCGATGGCGCTGAGCCGGACGACAGCCCAGTTCCACCGCATGTCAGCCTGTCCCGGCAGGAGGAACTTAGCCGGGTCGGAGGCGACCAGCGCGGCCCGCTCCTCCTTGGGGAAGGCGAACCCCATGGTCGTCTCGTCGGCGGAGAAGGCCAGCCACACGATCCGCCCGACCCGGAACTTGACCCGGTCCCGGACGAGCACCTCGTAGGCGCGGGGCAGCTGCCGGGCCACGGCCCGGACGTCCTCGATCGTCACCACAGGTCGAGCCTGCTCCGCTGACGGCCATGATGCATCTAATTAACAAGGGGGGCCCCGGCCCTGACTAGTCCGCGACCAGGGCCCCGGCCCCGCGTCGGGCGGTGATCGCCGCCCGGCTGGCGGCCATCAGCGCTACCGTCATCACGGCCAGCCCGGCCACGTCGACCGCGCCCGCGTGGAACAGCCCGGCCGGGCCGGAGCCCTGCCCGAACACCCAGCACCCGGCGCCGGCCAGGAAGCAGGCCATGGCCACCGGCACCGCGACGGCCAGGCGGGCCTGGTAGCCGAGCAGCCGGGCCGACGCCCGCTGCCTCCGCACGATGGCCACGATCCCGCCGACGACGCTGAGCAGGGCGAACGGGCTCAGCGCCATCCACGCCAGCTCAGGCGCGGGGAACGCGCGGAGCGCGGCCGGGTGGGCCCAGTAGGACGAGACCGACAGCGTCGAGGCCCAGCTGAACGCGGCCGCCCCGGCCGGCACCAGGCCGCGGTGCACGGCGGTGCCGCCGGTGCCGGGCCAGGAGTTCTGGAAGTGGTGAGCGCCGACCGCCAGCGCGGTCCCGCCCGCCAGCACGAACGCGGCCGGCCAGATGAGCCGGCGGCGCGGCAGGCGTCCCGGCCCGCGGCCGAGCAGCGCGGCGGCCGTGGCCCAGGCGACGGGCACCGCGGCCAGCACCGCGAGCAGGAGCAGGAGCGTGGTGGCGCCGGCCATCAGGGCCAGGCCCGAGGTGGTGGCGGGGTCACGCGGCATGGCCCACTGCCAGCCGATGGCCAGCTGGGCCAGCATGGCCAGCCCGAAGGTGAGGAACGCGGCCGCCGCGCCGCCCAGCGTGGCCAGGCTGGCCCGGGCCTGATCGGCCGCGCCGAGCCCGAATCCGGTCAGGCCGAGGCCGGCCAGCCGGGCCAGCAGCCCGCTGAGGATCACGTTGGCGGTCCGCCGCCGGCTGCGCGGCTGCTCGGCGAACTCGGCCAGCAGCAGCTCGGTGAACTCCTCGCCGTACCGGGCCCGCCAGGCGGCCGGGTACCAGCGCAGCAGCCGCGCGGCCGCCAGGCCGCTCGTCAGCGGATCGCCGACACTGGGCTCGACCATCCCGGCCGGGCTGCCCGTGCTGGTCACGCCGTACCCCAGGTGCGAGCCAGCCGCCCGAGCCCGACCTCGGCCACGCGCCGCTGGCCGGCCAGGTGGACCCGCAGCGCGGCCGCGCCCGCAGCGGTGAGCTGATACGGCCGGCGCCGGTCCTGGCTCTCCAGCGCCTCGATGAGGCCCTGGCCCTCGAGCCGGCTGAGCGCCTCGTACAGGGTCCCCGGCGCCAGCCGGAGCCCGGCGAACTCCTCGATGTCCTTGGTCAGCGCGTAGCCGTGCTTCGGCCCCTCGGCCAGGCTGGACAGGATGAGCGTGGCCGGGCCCGCGTACCGGCCGAACCCGCCCAGCGGCGTGCCCGGCGCGCCGCGGGCGGGCGCAGGGCGGGATGAGTCAGGCACGCCCCGATCATATATCGTCTGCCGATGGATCGGTAGCCGGACTGGTGCTCGCCGGACTGGCGCTAGCCGACCGACGGCTGGGCACCAGGTAGGGCAGCCGGGACTCCAGAAACAGCCGCGGGAATCGGTCGCGGAGCCGCCACAGCCCGGCATCGATCACGAAGTGAGCCATGACGGCGCCCAGGAAGAAGCCGAACAGCGACCGGGTCAGCGGGGCCGACTCCTGGAGGTCCGACGCCACGGACAGGACCGCCCCGCCGGCCAGGGCGATGCTGGTCAGGGCGGCCAGCGGCAGGAACCGCCTCACTCCCGGCCCGGGGCCGGGGCCGCCGGCCGCGAGCAGCCCCATCAGCAGCAGGTACTGGAGGCCGTGGGCGATCGTCATCCCGGCCACCGCCGCGTACGGCGAGCTGAAGGTGAAGGCCGGCAGCGTGAAGGCCAGCGCGCAGGCGTAGGTGACGCAGAATCCGGCCGGGCGCTGCGCCGCCGGCCGCCGGGCCAGGCTGACCAGCCCGGCCGTGACCGCGACGGCAAAGGCGGCCGCGGCCAGCGGGTAGGCCGCGGCCAGGTGCGGGTCGACCCGCAGCTGGAGCAGCCGGGGCCGGGCCAGCAGCCCGGCCGTCCCGGCCAGGCCGGCCGCCAGCAGGGCGCGTCGCTCGGCCGGGCGCAGGCCGGTGACCCGGTGCGCGGCCGC
>JBOHCO010000825.1:0-1766 GCA_050698895.1 Streptosporangiaceae bacterium | reverse complement strand
GTCGTGGAGCGGCGGCGCACCCGGCACCCGGATCCGGTGGCGCCGATGCTGCCCCTGGACGTGTTCGGCTCGCGCGAGTTCAGCGCGGTGAACATGATCACGTTCCTGGTCTACGGCGCGTTCGGCGGGCTGCTGTTCCTGCTGGTCGTCCAGGTCCAGGTGGTGTCGGGGTTCTCGCCGATCAAGGCGGGCACCACGCTGCTGCCGGTCACGCTGCTGATGCTGGTCTTCTCGGCCCGGGCCGGCGCCCTGGCCCAGAAGATCGGGCCGCGCTGGCCGATGGCCGTGGGCACCGCCATCAGCGCGGTCGGCCTGGCGCTGATGGTCCGCATCGGACCGCACGCCTCCTACGTGGCCGACGTGCTGCCCGCGGTGACCGTGTTCGCCGTCGGCCTCACGCTGACCGTCGCCCCGCTCACCGCCACCGTGCTGGCCACCGCGGATGTCCGGCACGCCGGGGTGGCCAGCGGCGTCAACAACGCGGTGGCCAGGGCGGCCGGGCTGCTGGCCGTGGCCGCGCTCCCGGCCGTGGTGGGGCTGGGCGCGGCCAGCTACCACCACTCGCCCAGCTTCAACAGCGGCTTCGACAAGGCCGCGATCATCTGCGCGGTGATCCTGGCCATCGCGTCGGTCATGTCGGCGCTGCTGATCCGCACCGACGTGCTGATCCCGAAGTCGGGGGCGGCGGCCGCGAGGCCCGAGTGCCTGACTAACTGCGCGGTGGGGGCCCCGCCGCTGGAGCCGTCCGGGCGGCCGGACCCGAACCGGCGGGGCGAGGGGCTCAGTTATCCAGCCCGAGGGTGAACGTGGGCCGCGGCGTGGTCTCCGGGAGCTTGTGCTCGTCCGACAGCCGGCGGATGGCGGTGCCGGTGGCCAGGAACTCGGTCGCGTGGGCGCCCCAGACGTGGTTGAACACGCCGACGGTCACCCCGACGATGCCCGACGCGCGGGCCTGGCTGGCCTCGGCCTGCATCCGGACCAGCGCGAGCTCGCGCGCCTCGTAGACGCCCTGGGTGAACTGCGGCATCTCCTGGTTCTGGCCCGCCTGGCGCAGCGACTGCATGACCCCCTGGTGCGCGATGTGGTAGACGCAGGTGCCGAGCACGAACGACACCGGCACCGCGCCGCTGGCCAGCAGCCGGAAGAAGTCCTGGCCGGTCAGGTCGGAGGTGAAGGCCCGGCCGTCGGGGGCGCGGTGGGCGCCGGTGCCGGCCAGCGCCCGGACGGCGGTGCCGGTGGAAACGAACTCCAGCACATCCTGGCCCCAGGCGTACATCTGCATCTTGAGCGTCACGCCGACGATGCCGTCGGCCTGGAGATGGTCGGCCTCGGCACGCATCCGGCTCATGGCCAGCTCGCGCGCGTTGTACATGGCCTGGGTGAGCACCTGGAGCTCGGTGTTCTTGCCCCAGCGGGCCACCTGGAGGCCCACGTGGTAGATCGAGGAGCCGACGACGAAACCCAGCGGCTCGAACCCGGCCTCGCCGAGCAGCGCGTACTCCGAGACCGACAGGTCGGAGGTGAAGACTCCGGCCGGGTCGGCGCCCGCGGTGTGGGCCAGGCGGGAGTCAGCGGCCTCCGGCTCCCAGTCCGCGGACTGATTCTGCTGACCTGAGAAAATCGGCATGACGAGGTCATCCTCTCCGGAGCCGGTGCGTGGCACGCGTAGCGTACTGCCGCAGGGACGACCGCCGCTGCCGGTGCCGGTGGCCCGTCCGCTGCTCGGGCACGGCCGGCGCCGGGGCGGGCCGGGCGTCGGCCGGCGG
>JBOHCO010000824.1:0-3537 GCA_050698895.1 Streptosporangiaceae bacterium | reverse complement strand
CGCGGCGGGCCGCCCGGCGGCGGGCCGTAGGGCGGCTGGCCATACGGGCCCGGCCCATATGGCTGCTGCCCGTAAGGGGGCTGGCCGTAGGGCTGCTGGCCGTAAGAGGGCTGGCCGTAGGGCTGCTGCCCGTAAGGGGGCTGGCCGTAGGGCGGCTGGCCCGGGCCGGGCGGCTGACCGTAGGACGGCGGCGGGCCGTAAGCTGGCTGCTGGCCGTGGCCAGGTCGCTGGTCCTGGCCGGGCGGCTGGCCGGGCTGCGGCCCGTAGGCGGGCCACTGGCCGGGTCCCGGCTGACCGTAGCCCGGCGGCTGGGGCTGTCCCGGCGGCTGGCCCCAGCCCGGTGCCTGACCCGGGCCACCGGGCGGGCCGTAGAACGTGGGCTGCTCCCCGGCGGTCGGCTGACCTGAAGCCGGCTGCTGACCCCGGGCCGGGGGCTGCCCGGACGGCGAGGCCTGGCCGTAACCGGGCTCGCCCCCGCCAGCGCCGTGGCCCGGCTCGCCCGGACCTGGCTCGTAGCCAGGCTCCGCCGAACCCGACTGGCCGTAGCCCGGCGGCTGATCGGCCGGGCCATTATCTGGCTGACCCGGCTCGCCCTCCGGGGACGTGTTGTCGGTCATCTGAAGCTCCCAAGGCGACTCCCGTGGCCGCCGTCCGTTTCGCCGGCCCGGCGGCGCCGCCGATCGCGCTACATACTTCCATGTCGGCGAGGGCCAGGGCTGGCCAAGCCAGGCACGAATTCCCGCGTTCCGCTATCTTCACCCCGAATCGCCCCGGCCTGTCGCCCCGGCCTGTCGCCCCGGCCTGCCAAAGGCTAGGCCGCCGCCGGCGGACCAGGCTCGCCTATCGGCGCCGGGAGTCGCACACTCGTGATGTGAGCATTCCCGCGCTGCGCTGGGTGGATCCCCCGGCCGGACCCGCGATCGAACTGCTGGACCAGACCCGGCTCCCCGCCGCCCAGGAGATCGTGACCTGCGCCGACGTGCCGGCGCTGGTCGGCGCCATGCAGCGGCTGGTGGTGCGCGGGGCGCCGCTGCTGGGCGTGGCGGGCGCCTACGGCGTGGCCCTGGCCGCGCTGCGCGGCGAGGACGTGGGCCGGGCCGCGCAGGCGCTGGCCAGCGCCCGGCCGACCGCGGTCAACCTGAGCCGGGGCGTGGCCGAGGCGTTCGCGGCCTACCAGCAGGCCAGTCAGGGCGGCGCCGGCCCGGCCCGCGACCACCCCGACGGCCATCCGGGCCTGGCCGCGCTGGCCAGGGCCAGGGAGATCGCGGCGCAGGACGCCGAGGCCAGCGCGGCGATGGCCGCGCACGGGCTCGCGCTCGTGCCGCACGGGGCCCGGATCCTGACCCACTGCAACACCGGCGCGCTCGTCTCGGCCGGGGAGGGCACCGCGTTCGCCATCATCCTGGCCGCGTACCGGGCCGGCCGGCTGGCCCGGCTGTGGATAGACGAGACCAGGCCGCTGCTGCAAGGCTCGCGGCTGGCCGCCTACGAGGCCGGCCGGGCCGGGCTCCCGCACTCGGTGCTGGTGGACGGGGCGGCGGCGGCCCTGATGGCTTCCGGTCAGGTGGACCTGGTGCTGACCGGCGCCGACCGGATCGCCGCCGACGGCAGCGTGGCCAACAAGGTGGGCACCTATGGCCTGGCCGTGCTGGCCCGCTACCACGAGGTGCCGTTCGTGGTGGCGGCGCCGGTGTCGACCGTGGACCTCGCGACACCCGACGGCTCGGGGATCCCGATCGAGCAGCGGCCGGCTGCTGAAGTGGTAACTGTGGCGGGGCAGGCCATAGCGCCGGAAGCGACATCCGCCTACAATCCAGCGTTCGACGTGACACCACCGTCCCTGGTGACTGCCATCGTGACAGAACGCGGGGTCATCCAGCCGGTCACAGCGGGTAATGTGCGAGTCCAGAGTGCCAAACTAGATGCCACACTGAGTGCGACACCGGGTGCGACACAGGGTGCGGGAACTGCCGTCGTCGCTAGCGCCCCACCGCCGCCGACATGGAACGATGAGGAATATGAAAGGTCGCGTGCTGGTCGTCGATGATGACGCTGCCCTCGCCGAGATGCTGGGGATTGTCTTGCGGGGCGAGGGTTTTGAGCCCACCTTCGTCGCGGATGGCGATAAGGCGATGGAAGTGTTCCGGGAGTCCAGACCCGACCTGGTACTGCTGGACCTGATGCTGCCGGGAATGGATGGGATCGACGTCTGCCGGCAGATTCGCGCCGAGTCGGGCGTGCCGATCGTCATGCTCACCGCCAAGAGTGACACCGTGGACGTGGTCCTCGGCCTGGAGTCCGGCGCCGACGACTACATCGTCAAGCCGTTCCAGTCCAAGGTCCTCATCGCCCGGGTGCGGGCCCGGCTGCGCCGTACCGATGACCCGGCGCCCGAGATGCTGTCGATCGGCGACGTGAGCATCGACGTGGCCGGCCACGCGGTGAAGCTGGCGGGCGAGCCGCTCAGCCTCACCCCGCTCGAGTTCGACCTGCTGGTCGCGCTGGCCCGCAAGCCGCGCCAGGTGTTCACCAGGGAGGTCCTGCTCGAGCAGGTCTGGGGCTACCGGCACGCGGCTGACACCCGGCTGGTCAACGTGCACGTCCAGCGGCTGCGAGCCAAGATCGAGAAGGACCCGGAGCGCCCGGAGATCGTCGTGACGGTCCGGGGCGTGGGCTACAAGGCCGGTTCAGGCTGAGCAGGAGCGAGCCCGCGGAGCCTCCCTGGGTGCTCCGCGGGCGAGCGGGAGAAGGATGAGAGCAGCGGTCGGGGAGCGGGCCACCGCGTGGCGTGCGGACGCGGCCGCCCGGTTCGCGCTCGCCCAGGCCAGGCGGCTGGCCCGGCTGGGCCACCGACTGCGGCGCAGCACGCTGGCCGGGCTGGTCGCGCTGGGCGACCAGTGGCGGCGGTCGCTCCAGCTGCGCGTGATCACGGCCACCCTCGTGGTGTCCGGGCTGGTGGTGGTGGTGCTGGGCGTCGTGCTCATGCAGGAGATCGCCCAGAACGTCATCGAGAGCAAGGAAAAGGCGGCCGACAACATCGCCTCGGTCGGCCTGTCGGTCGCCCAGTACACCCCGGGGGTGGCGGTCACGCCCGGGGCCGGGGCGCAGCAGCTGATGGGGAGCATCATCTCCAAGCTCCAGGCCACCGGCAGCAGGTCGGGCAGCGACTACGCGGTCATGGTCACCGTGCCCGCGCAGTACCAGGGCGACCCGGTCTACAGCGGCGGCCAGAACGCGGGCTTCTCGCCGGGGCAGCCCCGTCCGCCGGCCAGCCTGGTCAAGCTGGTGGTGCGCAACCCGGGCAAGCTGTGGGTGGTGCCGGCCACCATGGGCGTGGTCGGCGACCCGCACGCGGCGGGCCTGGCCTACGGTGGCTCGTTCGGCAGCGTGTACCAGCTCTACTACTTCTTCCCGCTGGCCGCCGAGCAAGCCAGCCTGGCCCAGGCCCAGCACACCCTGCTGCTGGTCGGCGTGGCCGCGGTGTTCCTGCTGGCGGCGATCGCGTGGCTGGTGACCAGGTGGGTGGTCATCCCGGTC
>JBOHCO010000823.1:0-7318 GCA_050698895.1 Streptosporangiaceae bacterium | reverse complement strand
CTCAGGTGCCGGGACACCGCCGGCTGGCTCATGTGCAGCTCGCTGACCAGCTCGCCCACCGGACGCTCGCCCGCCAGCAGCAGGTCCATGATCGCCCGCCGGCTGGGCTCGGCCAGGACTTCGAACGTGGTCGTCATTACCGCTAATATAATCTATGAGACATATAACAGGCTAGGTATATACTCCGCGGGCTTTCGCCATCTCGGTCCGGCCCAGGGCGGCGACCTGGGGGTAGCGTGCCTGGCACGCCCCGGAGGCAGGCCGCAGCTGACCTGACCCGAACTGACCTGGGCTGACCCCGGCCATGGCTAGTACCTCGTGTGCATCAGCTCCCGGACCGTGTTCATGGTGCTGGTCGCGATCACGCTGGCCCGCTCGTTGCCGTCGGCCAGCACGGCGCGCAGGTAGTCCGCATCCCCGGCCAGCTCCCGCCGGCGGCTGCGGATCGACGTGAACCGTTCGTTGATGGCGTCGGTCACCATCGCCTTCAGGGCCGCCGATCCGCCCGCACCGATCTCGTCGGCCAGCTCCTGCGGTGCGACATCCCGGCAGAGCGCGGCGATGAGCAGCAGGTTGGACACCTCCGGGCGACGCTCCGGCTCGTAGCTGATGACCCGCTCGGCGTCGGTCCGGGCCGCGCCGACCAGCGCGGCCGTCTCATCGGGGGTAGCCCGGATCGGCACCGTGTTACCCAGGCTCTTGCTCATCTTGCGGCCGTCCAGGCCGAGCAGCAGCGGCGCGGCGCTGAGCAGCGCCTGCGGCTCCGGGAAGTAGGGCTGGCCCGGGCTGTACCGGTCGTTGAACCGGCGGGCGATGGACCGGGTCAGCTCGACGTGCGGGAGCTGGTCCTGGCCCACCGGGACCACGTTGGCGTGGCAGAACAGGATGTCGGCCGCCTGGTGCACCGGGTAGCTGAACATCAGCGCCGTGATGACGGCCGAGCCCGCCGCGGCCATCTCGTCCTTGACCGTGGGGTTGCGCCCTACCTCGGCCACGCTGACCAGGCTGAGGAACGGCAGCAGCAGCTGGTTCAGCGCCTCCACCTGGCTGTGCGCGAAGATCGTCGCCCGGCCGGGGTCGATGCCCACGGCCAGGTAGTCGGCGACCTGGCCGAGTACGTCGCCGGCCAGCCCGGCGGGCATGGCCCGGTCGGTCATCACCTGGTAGTCGGCGATCAGGACCATCAGGTCCAGGCCGGCGGCCTGCAGCCGGACCCGGTTCTCCAGGGTGCCGAAGTAGTGGCCGATATGCAGCGGGCCGGTCGGCCGGTCGCCGGTGAGCACGCGGAACGCCGACGGGCGGGCGGCGATGGCGAGCTCGAGGTCAGTGCTCCGCTGCTCGCTGGCGAGCAGGGAGCCGGATGCTGTCGGGTCGGACATGACGTTCCTCCTGGTTCGGGACGGCAGCACCCCGGCACAGGCGATCTAGTCCGCACAGACGCGAAACGACGGCCGCCAGTGGGGCGAGCCGTCGCATGGGCACAGACTGGCGGCCGCCTAGCGCGGCCACCACCAGCACGAGCCGGTACGTCGTTGCATGCTCTCAGGGTAGCCGCCCGCCGGCGGCGGCGACAGCCCGCGGCCCCAGGCCTGGGTCGGACCAGGATCAGGCCTGGGTGGCCGCCTCCAGGCTTTCGCGAACTGACTGAGTCAGCGGGTGACCGGGCGGCAGCGCCCGCTCGCAGTCGCTGAGCGTGTGCCGCAGCAGCGAGACCGCGTCGGTCATGCGGTGCGCCGCGTAGTAGGCCATGGCCAGGTTGACCCGCGAGGTCAGCGTGTTCTCGTGATGCGGCCCGAGCACCCGCTCGTAGTCGGCCAGCGTCCTCTCGTACAGCTGGGTCGCGACGACCATCTTGCCGGCCGAGTGGTAGGCCGAGGCCAGGTTGCCGCGCGCGGTGATCGTGTCGGGATGGTCGGGGCCCTGGACCCGCTCGCGGTCGGCCACCGTCCGCTCGTAGAGCGGGAGGGCGTCTCTGATCTTGCGCGCGCCGCAGTAGGCCGCGGCCAGGACGGCGCGGGCGGTGATCGTGTCGGGGTGGTCGGGGCCCTGGACCCGCTCGCGGTCGGCCACCGTCCGGACGTAGAGCGGGAGGGCCTCCTTGATCCGCCCGGCGGACCGGTAGGCGTAGGCCAGGCTGGCCCGGGCGGTGATCGTGTCGGGGTGGTCCGGGCCGAGCGCCCGCTCCCGGTCGGCCAGCGTCTGGCCGTACAACTGCACGGCGTCCTTCACCCGCCCGGCCGCCTGGAGCGCGGCGGCCAGGCTGCCCCGGGTGGCCACGGTCGTCGGGTGATCCTCGCCCAGGATCAGCTCCTGGTCGGTCAGCGTCCGCCGGTAGACGGTGATCGCGTCGTCGATCCGGCCCACCGCCCGGTAGCCGCCCGCCAGGTCGCTGCGCGAGGCCAGCGTGTCGGGGTGGTCCGGGCCCAGCACCCACTCGCGGCCGGCCAGCGCCCGCTCGAAGTGCGGCAGCGCCTCGTCGAGCCAGCCGGCCGACAGGCACAGCTTGCCCAGGTGACTGTGCGCGGTCAGCGTCTCGGCGTGGCCGGGACCCAGCGCCTCCTCGAGGTGGGCCAGCGACCGGACCAGCATGTCCATGGCCATGTCGAGCTGGTCGGCCGCCTCGTAGGCGGCGGCCAGGTACTGCATGTACTGCAAGGTCTGCGGGTTGTCCTCGCCTTGCACCCGCGCGCTCCGCTCGGCCAGCGCCCGCCAGTAGGCCAGCGCCGGCCCCTTCAGCCGGGCCGCGTCCAGGCTCAGCCCGGCTCGCAGCAGCACCGGGTGACCGTCCGGGGCCCAGAGCGCGTCGCCCGCGGCCTGGGTCAGGGCGGCCAGGCAGTCGCGCAGCGCCTGGTCCAGGTACGGCTCGGGGTTGCGGTCGGGCCAGGCCTGGGCCAGCGCGTTCGCGGTCGCGACGGCCGCCTGGTCGCGAACCGCCGCCGGCAGCACCTGCTGCACGCCCTGCTGCACCAGCGCATGCAGGTAGACGGTCCGGGCCGCGCTGGACGGGTCGATGGTGAGCAGGCCCACCTGGGCCAGCCCGGTCAGCACGCCGCGCACCTGCTCGTCGGTGGCCGGGGCCCGGTCCGGGCTGTAGCTGCCGACGTACTCCCGCGCCGCCTTGCTGGTCAGCACCCCGGCCGGGATGCCGTCGGCGTCCAGCAGCGCCAGCATGGCCAGCACCGGCCGGGCCAGCGCCGAGGGCAGCACCTGGTCACTGCGCTCCAGCGCCAGCGACCAGGTGACCGCCACGATGCTGGTCGGGGTGCTGTGCGAGGCCAGCCCCATGGCCCGCCGCCGTTCGTCGTACTGGGCTTGATAGTCCCGGCCGTCGATCCGGCGGTCCGCGATGAGCGCGGCCGCGTGGGCGAGCGCGATCGGCAGCCGGTCCAGCCGCTCGGCCAGGTCGAGCGCCCCGTTGCGCTGAGCGGTGTCCTCGAACAGCCGCGCGGTCAGGTAGGCCAGCGCCTCGCGCCGGCTGTACGGCCCGACCTGGACCAGCTTGGCGTGCTGGGACGGCGGCGAGATGGACGCCGGCAGCAGCCGGGTGGTCAGCACCGTCCGGCCCATCGCGCCGCGCGGCCACAGGTCGGCCAGGTCCGCGGAGTCGGCCAGGTCGTCCAGCACGACCAGCCAGGACCGGGTGCTGACGGCCAGCCAGCGCAGGAACTGGCGGGCCATCTCCTCCTGATCCTGGCCGCCACCGTAGCCGCCCGCCGGACCGGGGGCGGCGGTCATGTCGGCGCCGGGCACCTGCGAGCTGGTTCCCGCCGGTCCCGGACCTGGCGGCCCGCCGGCCGCGACGCTGGTCTGGCGGAAGGCCTGCGCGTAGCCGGTGACGATGGCCGACCGGCTGGAAGCGGTGATCCACACCAGCAGCTCGATGTCCCGCGACTGCCACAGCGTGCTGGCGTAGGCGGTGGCCAGCTGGGTCTTTCCGGCCCCGGCGGGCCCGGTGAGGATGTAGCTGCCCGCCTCGTCGCCGCGGATCAGCGGCCGCTGCTGATCAGGTGCCAGTCCGGCCCCGGCGCCGAAGCCGGTTTCCGGGCGGGCACTGAAATAGGGCGCGACCGGGGGCACCGGCCCGGTTCGGACGGGCCAGCTCACAGTCGGCCCGGGACCGTGCTGCTGAACCGTCATCTCCGCAGTCTCCAGCTGTTATGGCGCGCACCGCGCGTCACCCCGGCGGCGCCCCGGACGGCGGGCCGCCGGTGCCGCACATCGGTATCGACCGGCACCGATCCGCTGACCTCTGGAGATCCCACCATACGGCGAGGCGTTGCCGGCTAAGGCAGGAACGCGGTGGTTAACGCTCACCTAACTTCCGGGACCGGGTCAGGGCGCCGCCGCGGTCGCGGCCAGGCGTGCGCCGGCGGCCGAGCCGGTGATCACCGCCCGCTGGCCGGGCCTGGCGTAGACCCGCCACCGGGCGGTCAGCCGGACCACCGCGCCGTGCGCCACGCGGACCGTCAGCCGCGCCGTCACCCAGCCCGATGCCTGCTGCCACCGCGCGGTCCCGTCGATCACCGCGTTGGTCACCCAGCGCACCCCGGTCAGCCGGATGCGCAGCGTGGCACCGCCCGCGAAGCGCACCCGGCCGCCGCGCAGGCCCCGGTCGACGTCGCCGGCGAGCAGCGGCCACCGGCTGATCTCGTCCCCCACCGCCGCCAATCCCACCGTGGCCGCGCGCAGGGCCGTCCGCCCGGCCCGGTTGCCGGCCGCCGGGCGGGCCGGGATCGTGCCGGCCAGCCGCACCGGGTAGGCGCCCACGGTGTGCACCGGGGCCACTCGCCGGGCGCAGGAGGTGTTCTCCCGGCGCAGGTCACCCGGCCGGGCGACGAACCGCCGGTAGATGGACTCGGCGCAGCCGTTGTCGCCGTCCTGCTCGGTGACGTGGGTCAGGTTGGCCAGCGTCACCAGCCGGGCCGACCGGCCCATCTGCCGGGCCACCAGCGTGGCGCCGTCCAGCCGCGGGGTGAGCGAGTCCAGCCCGCCGGACAGGATCAGCACCGGCAGCCGGGCCGGCGCCAGCGGCGGACGCCGGGTGATCGGCGGCGCGCGATGCACCTGGGACGGCCAGTTCAGGCAGGCGCTGTAGGTCTCGGTGTACTGGTCCATGTCGGTCCACTGGGTGACGCTGAACGGAGCGAACGTCCGCCGGGGCTCGCGCCGCAGTGCGGCCGCGTACTGCCGGGCCCGCGTCGCGGGCGGGGCGTCGCGGCCGAACAGCTGGACGTAGTCGGTGCACGAGACCGCGAAGTACAGGCCGTCGCTGAACCCGTCCAGCGGCTCGTTGGTGTCGTCGAAGCCGACCGACAGCGCGGCCAGCCGGAGCAGCGGCGCCGCGTCGCCGTGCTGCAGCAGCGCCCGGGCCGCGGCGTCCAGGTCCCGGTACACCTCCGGGTCGAAGCCCGCGTTGTTGACCAGGTTGACCAGCGTGAGCACGGTCACCGTGACCCGGCCCCTGGTGCCGTTCTCCGTGGTGCTCTCGCCGCTCACCGGGCGGCGGGCCAGCCGCCCGGCCAGCCGAGCGATCCGGTTCCAGGACTGGCGGCCCGCCGCCGCCGCGCACGGCGCCGACCGGGCGCAGGCCTGGTCAAAGGCCCGCCGCGCGGTCACCACCGTCGTGGTGTACCACGGGTCCAGGCCCAGGACCTGGTAGGTCGAGTCCAGGGTCACCGAGCGCAGCAGCCGCGGGTAGCGGGACGCGAAGACCTGGCTGAACCAGCTGCCGTAGGAGTCGCCGTACAGGTCCACCCGCCCGACCCGCAGGGCCCGCACCACGCCCGCCACGTCGCGGGCCGAGTTGGCCGTGTTGAACAGGTCGGAGGCGTGCACCCAGTGATTCCTCAAGCGGCCGTTCCGGTAACGCCAGGTGTGGTTCAGCTGTGCGCCGCAGGCCGCCACCAGACGGTTGAACCGCGCGCCGTACTGCTTCGGCCCCGCGTGCTCCAGGCCCGGGCAGTTCACCGGCGTCGAGTTGCCCGTGCCGCGCAGGTTCACCAGCAGCAGGTTGCGGGTCCGCAGCAGCGGGCCCAGCATCGCCCGGTACAGCGAGCCCGAGCCCGTCGACGAGTAGCCGGGGCCGCCCTCGACCGCCAGCACCGTGCCCGCCGCGTGCCCGCCGCTGGCCGGCCGCCACTGGAAGCCGATGTGAATGCGCGGGCTCGCCGCCGACGAGTAGTCCAGCGGTACCCGGACACCGCCGCACAGCAGCCGCGAGCCCTTCGAGCAGGGGCGCACCCGCACCCGGCCGACCCGCGTCGCGGGCCTGCTCGCGGTGGTCGCCCGCGCCGCCTGCACTGCTGCCGCCTGCACTGCTGCCGCGCCCGTCACCGGCAGCGCCACCAGCGCTGCCGCCGTAGCTGTCGCGGCCAGGATCGCGCCGCCGCCCGTCAGCCGCCTGGTCCGCGGCCGGGCCTGTCTCGGTTTCGCCACGGGCACGAGCGTAAATCCGGACACCCAGCTCTGGGTAGGCCCCGGGTAGGCCCGTTCGTGAGGTTCAGCCGTGAGAGTGGCGACTTAGCGCGCGCCGGCCTTGTCGTCGTCGTGCACCAGCAGGTTGAGCAGCCAGCCCACCACGCCGACGATGATCGCGCCCCAGAACGCCGGCCAGAACCCCGTGATGTGGAACGGCAGGTGCAGCTTGCCCGCCACCCAGCTGCTCAGCCACAGCAGCAGGCCGTTCACCACGAGCCCGATCAGGCCCAGCGTCAGTATGTAGAACACGCAGCCCACCGTTTTCACGATCGGCTTGATCACCGCGTTCACCACGCCGACGATGAGCGCCACCACGATCAGCGTGAGGATCTTCTTCACCGTCGTGCTGGCATGCAGCTCAATTCCCGGCACGAGCCACGTCGCGAGGGCGAGCGCGACCGCCGAGACCAGCACGCGAAGCACGAACTTCATGAGGGCATCCTTCCATAGACTCACAAATCGGGCGGTATCCAGCGACTCACCCGCTGCCCTGGCCGCGTCCCGCCTGGCCGCCGGCCCGACACGCGCCCCTGACCAGCCGAATCCCTGGACACCCCGCCGCCTGACATGCCAAGATCACTTCCTGGGGATCACTAAACGTGCTCGGTTCGCTACCCGGCGACCGAGCGCGAGGGGGAGCGGGGATGGGATTAGCCTGGGTGCCTGACGACACGGGCCGTGCCGTCGTGCCCGCGCCGGTGTCCACTGTGTCGGTGTCCACTGTGTCGGCGCCTGCTGTGCCTGCGCGGGCGCCGGCGCGCGAATGGACCGGCGGCCCGCGGCACCGGCGGCCGACGCTGCTGGCCCGCAGCGGTCAGGCCGTGGCCTGGCGGATCACCGC
>JBOHCO010000822.1:0-7415 GCA_050698895.1 Streptosporangiaceae bacterium | reverse complement strand
CTCCAGAGCGGCGAGCAGGTTCCCGGCGTAGACGTCCTCCGGGCGGAACACCTTCCCCCACTGCAGGTAGTACCAGACGAAATACTGGGTCAGCGTCCAGTCCGCCCCGTACCCCCGCATCGCCGTCTGCCACATGTGCCGGTGCGTATCAATCATCCCCGGCATCACGATCCCGCCCGCCGCGTCGACCTCCGCGGTGCCGTCGGGCACCGCCAGGCCCCGGCCCACCGCCGCCACCCGGTCCCCCGTCACCAGCACATCAGCCCCCAGCAGAACCCGCCGCGCGTCATCCATCGTCAGCACCGTGGCATCACGGAACACCAGCGGGCGCCCCGGCGTCAGGTCAGCGGCCGTCGTCATGTCGGACCTCCACGGTGAGGTGGTCGGAAGCCTGAAGGACACCTGAAGGACAAGTGTCCGGAGATCGGCCACAAGAGCCTGAGCCGAAGCGTGGCCGGATCGCCCGCCGCGTGTCAAGCCGCCGGCTGCGCCCGGCTCAGGGCAGGGTCCACAGGTGTACCCGGCCGGCCATCATGGCGCCGTCGGCCACGACGCGGTCGCCCTGGGCCACGGTCGGCTGGGTGTCGCTGACGTCGCGGTAGAACGTCGTGAGGTCGCTGAGGGCGCCCGAGCTGGCCACCCGCCAGGTGAAGACCGTGTCGCGATCCGCCGTGCTGGGATACGGCTCGGAACGGTTGATCACGACCGTCAGGGCATGCCCGTCCGGCGAGAAGGCCAGCGCGCAGGCAGCCACGACGCAGCCCGTCCCGCACTGGCCGAGGCCGCCGCGGCCGGGGAACCGCGCGCGGGCCAGGAGGCCGCGGCGCGTGGTGACACTGACCGGGCGGGTCAGGCTGGTCAGGCTGGTCAGGCGGAACACACGCACGCTGCCGTGGTAGGTCACGCCGGCCAGCAGGTTCCCGCTGGGCGAAAAGGCGAGCGCCGTGAAGTAGTCGCGCGGGCCGGTCAGGGTGGCGATCCGGGTGGCCCGGCCCGGGCGGGTCACGTTCCACAGGGTGACCTGGTCGCTGCCGGAAATACTCGGTCCGCCGCCCCGCGGCGTGCTGGTCGAGCACGTCGAGCAGTTCCTCGGCGTTGCGCCGCTTCCAGCGGGGCGGATAGCAGCCGACCAGGACGCGGCACAGCCGGTCGGCCAGAGCGGCGGCCGGGGCGGCGGGCGGGGCGGCGGGCGGGGCGGGCGTCATCGCGGGCTCAGGCGGTGGCGGTGCGCTGGCGGCCGGTGCGCACGATCTGCTGCATCGACCGCAGCTGCTCGGCCAGGACCTCCTGGCCGGCCGCGGTGATCTCGTCATCGAACTTGCCGTGCACCCAGCACCTCGCTTACTAAGCACCACTTATTACCCCGTACTTAGTAGCGCACTCGCTCTAGTCCTGTCAATCCGCCTCGTAGCCAGGCTGGTCAATCCGGCTCGTAGGCCAGGTTGGGGCGCAGCCAGCGCTCGGCCTCGGCCCGGCTCATGCCGCGCCGCCGGGCGTAGTCGAGCACCTGGTCCCGGCCGACGCGGCCAACGGTGAAGTACCGCGACGCAGGGTGGGCGAAGATCAGCCCGCTCACGCTGGCCGCCGGGCTCATGGCAAAGGACTCGGTCAGCCGCATGCCCAGCTGCCCCGCGTCGAGCAGGGCGAACAGCTCGCGCTTGCCGCTGTGGTCGGGGCTGGCCGGGTAGCCGAACGCGGGCCGGATGCCGCGGAACCGCTCGGCGTGCAGGTCCTCGATGGCCGGGCTGGCGCCGGGCTCGAACCAGTCGCGCCGCGCCGCCAGGTGGGCGTGCTCGGCGAACGCCTCGGCCAGCCGGTCGGCCAGCGCCTTGACCATGATCGACCGGTAGTCGTCGTTCTCGGCCTGGTAGCGGTCGGCCAGCGCCTCCGCGCCGTGGATGGCCACCGCGAAGCCGCCCAGGTGATCCCCGGCCGGGGCCACGTAGTCGGCCAGGCAGCGGTTGTGCCGGCCCGCGGGCTTGGTCGTCTGCTGGCGCAGCATCGGCAGCCGGACCGCCCCGCCGGGGACGTCGAGCACGATGTCGTCGCCCTCCGCGTGCGCGGGCCAGAACCCGTAGGCCCCGTGCGCCTCCAGGTCGCCGGCGGCGATGATCTCGTCCAGCAGCGCGTTCCCGTCGTCGAACAGCTCGCGGGCCGCGGGCTCGGCCAGGATCGCCGGGTACTTGCCCTTCAGCTCCCAGGCCAGGAAGAAGAACTGCCAGTCGACCAGCTCACGCAGCGTCGCCAGGCTGGGCTGCAAGGTACGGACCCCGGTGAACGCCGGCACCGGCAGGTCGTCGAACGGCACCGGCTCCCGGTTCGCGCGGGCTCGCTCCAGGGTCAGCAGCGGCCGGCGCTGCTGAGACTCGTGCTGCTCGCGCAGCCGCTCCTGCTCGGCCCGGTTGCTGGCCGTCAGCTCCGCGGCCCGGTCCGGGCTGAACAGGCCGGAGACCACGCCGACCACCCGGGAGGCGTCCAGCACGTGCACGGTGTCGCCCGTGTAAGCCGGGGCCACCCGGACCGCGGTGTGCTGGCGCGAGGTGGTGGCCCCGCCGATGAGCAGCGGCAGCGTCAGCCCGCGCCGCTGCATCTCCTTGGCCACGCTGACCATCTCGTCCAGCGACGGGGTGATCAGCCCGGACAGCCCGACCGCGTCGGCGCCCTCGGCCACCGCGGTGTCCAGGATCTTCGCCGCCGGGACCATCACGCCCAGGTCAATGACCTCGTAGTTGTTGCAGCCCAGCACCACGCCGACGATGTTCTTGCCGATGTCGTGCACGTCGCCCTTGACCGTGGCCATGACGATCCTGCCCTGGCCGCGGGTGGCGGTGAGCCGGCCGTCGCGCCGCGCTTGCTCCTTCTCGGCCTCCATGAAGGGCTCCAGGTGGGCCACGGCGCGCTTCATCACGCGCGCGCTCTTGACCACCTGGGGCAGGAACATCTTCCCGCTCCCAAACAGATTGCCGACCACCTTCATGCCGTCCATCAGCGGGCCCTCGATCACGTCCAGGGGCCGCTGCGCCTGCTGGCGGGCCTCCTCCGTGTCGGCCTCGATGAAGTCGGCAATGCCGTGCACCAGCGCGTGCTCCAGGCGCTCGGCCACCGGGGCCTCACGCCAGGACAGGTCCACGGTCCGGGCCGTGCCCGGCCCGGTCACGGTGGCGGCGAAGGCCACCAGCCGGTCGGTGGCGTCCGGCCGCCGGTCGAACAGCACGTCCTCGACCAGCTCCAGCAGTTCGGCCGGGATGTCCTGGTAGACCGCGAGCTGGCCCGCGTTGACGATGCCCATGTCCAGCCCGGCCCGCACGGCGTGGAACAGGAACGCCGAGTGCATGGCCTCGCGGACCACGTCGTTGCCGCGGAACGCGAACGACAGGTTGGAGATGCCGCCGCTGGTGAGCGCGCCCGGGCAGCGCAGCTTGAGCCGCGGCAGCGCCTCGATGAACGCCTTGGCGTAGCCGTTGTGCTCGGCGATGCCGGTGGCCACGGCCAGCACGTTGGGGTCGAAGATGATGTCCTCGGGGGCGAAGCCGGCCTGATGGACCAGCAGGTCGTAGGCCCGGCCGCAGATGGCCACCTTGCGCTCGGCGGTGTCGGCCTGGCCCTGCTCGTCGAAGGCCATCACCACCGCCCCGGCGCCGTGCTCGCGGATGTGCCGGGCCTGCTCCAGGAACGACTCCTCGCCCTCCTTGAGGCTGATCGAGTTGACCACGCTCTTGCCCTGCACGCACTTGAGCCCGGCCCGCAGCACGCTCCACCGCGAGCTGTCGATCATCACCGGGATGCGGGCGATCTCCGGCTCGGTCGCGATCAGGTTCAGGAACGTGGTCATGGCCTGCTCGCTGTCCAGCAGGTCGGCGTCCATGTTCCCGTCGAGCAGGTTGGCCCCGCCCCGCACCTGCTCCAGCGCCACCGTCAGGGCGCCCTGGTGGTCGCCCGACTCGATCAGCCGCCGGAATCGCTTCGAGCCGGTGACGTTGGTGCGCTCGCCGATCATGACGAACCCGGTGTCGGGGCCGATCTGGAACGACTCCAGGCCGCTGAACCGGGCCGGGGCGAGCAGCGCGGGCACCGGCCGGGGGGCCAGGCCGGCCACGGTGGCCGCGATCCGGCTGATGTGCGCCGGAGTGGTCCCGCAGCAGCCGCCGACGACGTTCACGGTGCCCGCCGCGGCGAACTCCCCGACCAGCCGGGCGGTCTCGTCCGGGTGCTGGTCGTAGCCGCCGAAGGCGTTCGGCAGGCCGGCGTTGGGATGACAGGCGGTGTAGGTGCCGACCAGCCGGGACAGCTCGTCGATGTGCGGGCGGATCTCCCTGGCGCCCAGCGAGCAGTTCACCCCGACGACCAGCGGCTCGGCGTGCTCCACCGAGCGCCAGAACGCCTCCACGGTCTGGCCGGACAGCGTCCGCCCGCTCAGGTCCACGACGGTGACCGAGATCCACAGCGGCAGGTGCGGCGCCTCGGCGCGGGCGGCGGCGATGGCCGCCTTGGCGTTGAGCGTGTCGAAGATCGTCTCGATCAGCAGCAGGTCCACGCCGCCCTCGGCCAGCGCCCGGACCTGCTCGGCATAGGCCGTGTACACGTCGTCGTAGCTCACCGCCCGGTAGGCCGGGTCGGCCACGTCCGGGGACAGCGACAGCGTGACGTTCAGCGGGCCGATCGAGCCGGCCACGAACCGGCCGCCGGCCTCGTCCGCGGCCTGCCGGGCCAGCTGCGCGCCGCGCAGGTTCATCTCCCGGACCAGTCCCTGCAGGCCGTAGTCGGACTGGCCGATGCTGGTCGCGGTGAACGTGTTCGTGGTGGTGATGTCCGCGCCCGCGGCCAGGTAGCGCCGGTGCGCCTCGCGCACCACGTCGGGCCGGGTCAGGTTGAGCAGGTCCGGGTCGCCGGTCACGTCCTTCGGGTGATCGCGCAGCCGGTCGTTGCGGTAGTCCGCCGCGGTCAGCCCGGCGTCCTGGAGCAGCGTGCCCCAGGCCCCGTCGAGCACCACGATGCGCTGGTCCAGAAGTTCCCGCAGGCCCTGGCCTGTGATGACAGCTGACATCTCGCCCGTGCACCTCCTGAATAATCAGGAGGCGCCCTTGCTCATCACCGGTGCCAGCCGAGCGTGGCGGGCTGAGCCCGTTGCAGCGCCTCTCGGCCAGGCCACCTACTTTACCGCGACGGCCCGGCCGGGGCCCGAACGGTTTTATCGGATGGCCGGGCCGCCGCCGCGGGTCAGGCCAGCGTGACCTCGAAGTAGGCGCCCTGGTCGTCGTGGCGGATCAGCGCCGGGCCAGACCAGCCCGCGAACCCGCCCGTGCCGGTGCCCGGCACGATGTGGCCCCAGACCGAGGCCGGGTCCGATTCCAGGGCCCCGTGCTGGACGGTGACCGAGCCCTCGCGCCCGTCGTCGGTCCGGCCGGTGATCCGCTCGGTGGCCACGTAGGACCGCGAGCCCTCGAGCCCTGAGTGCATGAACAGCGTGGTGGCCTCGCCGGTGATGCCGGAGGTAAAGGTCTTGCTGAACGTGAGCAGGGTGAACCAGTCCTCGTCGAGCCCTTTTACCTGCCTGGGCTCGAAGCCGTCGACCTGAAAGCGCGCGATGATCGTCATGAATCCTCCGGGTAACGGGCGATCTGGGATCAGCTGGCCGGCCAGGCCGGGTCCCGCCCGGACAGCCCGAGCAGGCGGTCCAGGGCCGGCGCGGAGTCGGGCACGCTGACCCGCCGCGCGAACGCCTTGCCGTCGCCCTGGTAATCCGCGGTGAGCATGCCGGGCGCGAAGCTGAGCGACTCCTGCGCCGCCGCGAGCGGCGGCGACCAGGGCTGGCCGGTCGCCCGGGCCAGATCCCAGCCGTGCATCTGAAACTCCCAGAGGATCATGGCCAGGGCCATGTCGCCGGGCATGGCGCTGTCGCCGAGCCGCAGCGGCCGACTGGCCGCGCCCGCGCTCAGGGCCTGGTCCATGCGGCCGGCCACGGCGCTGACCTCGGTGCCGGCGTCGGCCGGGGCCTGGTAGCCATCCAGCCCCGCCCGCGGCGCCTGGCCGCCTGGGTCGGCGAAGCCGTCCGCGAAGATGGTCAGCCAGCCCAGCACGTGATCGCGCAGCTGGGCCACGTCATAGTCGGTACAGGGCGTCGGGTCGTGCAGTTGCCGCTCGCTGATCCCGCCGACGACGTCGGCCAGGTCGACGAGCACAGCAGCCAGCAGCCCGCGAGTCTGGTCAGTGATCGTATCCATCTGGCCACGCTAGGTGCTGGCGGGAGCAGCGGGCTTGAAGATTCGCGTCAGACCCAGTCAGTAAGGTCGCACCATGACCAGTCCCGGGCCCGATTCGGTCGAGCGGGACAGCCGCGGGATCCTGGATCCCTGGCTGCTGCGCCAGCGCATCCAGCTGACCAGGTACCCGGCCGGCCCGGCACTGGAGCCGCTGGTCGACCGGTTCTGGGCGGTGCGCTGGGACCTGCCGCCGGGCACCGTGCACCGCCAGCAGGTGCTCACCCATCCCGGCGCCAACTTCAGCGTCGGCCACCCCAGCGCCCGGCCCGGCGACCGTGAGCCCGGCCCGGTCGAGGCCCGGCTGAACGGCGTGGACCGCGGCCTGACCACCCGGGTGCTGGTCGGCCAGGGCTGGGCCGTGGCCGCGCTGGCCCGGCCCGGCGGCCTGGGCGCGTTCATTGAAGGCTCGGCAGCCGACTTCACCGGCCGCGTGGCCCCGCTGGGGGCGGCCATCGGCGCCGACGAGGCCGCGCTGGCGGCCCGGATCTGCGCCGAGGCGGACGAGCCCGCGCGGGTGGCGTTGCTGGCCGACGCGCTGGAGCGGGCCGTGGACCCGGAGCGGGCCGGGCCGGCCGCGGAGGTGGCCGAGGTGGCCCGGCTGGCCGAGACCAGCCGCGAGGTCCGCCTGCTCAGCGACCTGTGCGCGGCGGCCGGGCTCGGCCAGCGGACCTTGCAGCGGATGTTCCTGCAGTACGCCGGCGTGTCCCCGACCTGGGTCATCCGCCGCTACCGGCTGCTGGAGGCGGCCGAGGCGGTCCGCGAGGGCGCGCCGGTGTCCTGGGCCGAGGTGGCCGCGAGCCTCGGCTACGCCGATCAGGCCCACCTGACCCGGGACTTCCGGGCCGCTACCGGTCAGACCCCGGCGGCCTACGCCCAGGCGCAGCAACGCCGTTAGCCGCACAGCCGTTAGCCGCACAGCCGTCAGCCGCACAGCCGTCAGCCGCACAGCCGTCAGCCGCAGGGCCGTTGACCGCACCGCCCCGGCTGGTTAGCTTCCACTAGAACACGTTTCACTTTCGTTCACCCTTGCTTGTTCACAACTGTGGAGGCGGCCGTGGCAGTGTCGTCGGCAGATGGGTCGTCGGCAGACCAGGCGCCAGCCGACCAGGCGCCAGCCGACCAGTCGAGCCGACGGCAGGCGAGCCGACGGCCGAC
>JBOHCO010000821.1:0-5175 GCA_050698895.1 Streptosporangiaceae bacterium | reverse complement strand
TCGTCGGTCTTGGGCTGGACGAAGGCGGCGCACCAGGCGTCGGCGATGAGCTTCTGGCGGCGCAGTTCGGTCGAGGCGGCGAGTTCCAGGGCCTCCCGCTGCTGGTGGATGTGCAGGTCTTCCAGGCTGTCGGGCAGTTCGCGGGCGATCTGGGCGGCGCGCTTGCTGAGCTCGGCGTTGGTCACCGGGACGCCGCCGGGGCTGAACAGGTCGTGCTGGCCGGCGTGCTCGGCCGCGTTCTGCTTGCGCAGCGCGGTAGCGACCTTGCGATCGTCGCCCTCGATGGGGCTGAACGCGGCATCCGGGATGCCCTCGTCCAGCAGCCTGGGCGTGGTGCCAAGCAGGGAGTTGCCGGTGCGGATGTTCTGGTCCAGGAACGAGAGCGGCTTGCCGGGCTCCAGCGCCTCCAGCCACAGCGACACCTTGGCCAACTCGGCGGCCATGGGGTTGAGGTCCACGCCGTAGACGCACCGGCCGACGACGCGGCGCAGGGCGGCGCGGACGGCGGGGTCGGGTGGCTCGGGCTCGCCGGTTTCCTCGGCGGCGACGCGCTTGGCGATCCGCCGGGCGGCGGCGACCAGGAAGTGCCCGGAGCCGCAGGCGGGGTCGCAGACGGTGAGGTCCAGCAGCGCGGCGACGCGCTCGGCGGGCGCGGGACGGGCGCAGGCGTCGTCCAGCAGCGGGTCGATGGCGGAGTCGAGCAGGCACTCGACCAGGGAGGTCGGCGTGTAGTAGGAGCCCGACTCCTTGCGCTCGTTGCCGGGGAGGATGTCCAGCGTGTAGGAGAGCTGGTCGGGGTCGTAGTGCGGGATGCGCTCCAGCAGGGACTCGTAGACGCTGCCGAGTTCCTCGGCGCCGAGGTTGCCGAAGTCGACGCGCCGCAGGCCGCCGCTCCGGCGGGATCTGACGACCGACAGGGCGCGGACGGCGCCGAGCAGGGCCTCGTTGGGCAGCCGGGCGCCCGCCAGCGGCTCGTCGAGGGGCAGGGGACTCCCGTCGTTCCGTCGGGACTCGAAGATGCCGCCGATGGCGGGCAGGCCCAGCTCGGGCACGCCGCCCTCGGTGCCGAGGCCGTCGAAGACAAGCTGGACGCCCTCCCACAGGTCGGTGTGACGGCCGCCGCGGTGGCCGCGGGCGAGGCGGCGCAGCCGGGCCGACGAGAAGTAGGCCAGGTACCGGTTCCGCGCCTCGCGCAGCCGGGCCACCGTGGCCGCGTCGGAGTCCTCGGGGTCGGGGGTCAGCAGCGCGCCGCGGTCCTCGGCGACGAACCAGAACAGCATCCGGTACACCAGCCGCAGCAGGGCCCGGTTGAGGTCATCGAGCCGCAGGTCCGCCGTGGCCGGGTCGAGCCGGGCGCGGAGCTGCGGGTTGGCCGGATGCGAGATGAACCCGGTGCCGAGGATCGCGATGGCCCGCTCCACCCCGGAGCGGAGCTGGTCGAGGGCCCGCTCGCCCTGCTCGGCGGCGAAGCCGCGCCACTGCTCCAGGTAGCACGACTGCGGGCCGCCGCCGTCCTGGGCGGCGAACCGGGTCTCGTGGCAGACCAGGTAGAGCAGCACGAAGTCGGAGAACAGCTCGCCGTCGAAGATCGCCTCAAGGTCGAACTCGACATACGCGGACCCGACGAGCGCGGCGGAGTCGCGCAGCAGGCGCAGCACACTGCCGTTGGACAGGATGGCCCACAGCCGGGAGTCGTCGCGGTTGAGCAGCTCCTGGAGCATGGACTGCGGCGCGCGGGCGGTCACCTTCGGCGTGCGGTGGTCCAGGTCGGTGCCCCAGCCGAGCAGGTGCACCGGGACGTGGCCGGACTGATGGCTGACCGGGAAGCTGCGGCCGTCCAGCTCGATGCCGCCGTCGGCGGTGAGCTGATGGAACCCGAGCTCGCGCAGGAGGATGCGCAGCCAGCGCTCCCTGGTGACCCGCGCCGACCGGGCCTCGGCGCCATCCGCGCCCTCGCCGCCGATGCGGCGCTGGAACTCCTGCCAGACATCGATCAGGTAGAGCCAGGACCGCGATGCCTGCTGGCGGACCGACTCGCCGCGCTCCAGGCCATAGGTATCCGGGCCCGTGCCGGGTAGCTGCTTGTCGCCGGCGAAGATCCGGTCGAGGAGGGAGCTGGGCAGCAGCCCGCCCACGATCCGCGCCGAGGTGAACTCGGTCATGACGCGCCTCCCGCCGGGCCGGGCAGGTACACGTAGACGCCGAGGATGTCCGGTGGCTTCTGAGCGCGCACGGCGATCTGCCGGCGGACATGCTGGCCGCCGGCCTCGCGGACCCGGATGTGGTCGTCGCGCAGCCGCCGGGCCAGGTCGTCGGCCACCTGATCCAGGTGCTCGGTCAGGCCGGGCAGGCCGTTCACCGCTTCCTCGGCGAAGTCGACCGCCTGGTCGGGCGGGACGTTGCCGCTGGGCCGGGCGGCCAGCAGGGCCTGCACGTCCGGCTCGGCCAGCCAGGCCGCATTCGCGGCCGGGCCGCGATAGGCCAGCACCTGGGCGTCCTCGGCCACCACCTGCCGCGGGCCGTCGCGGCCGGGCAGCTCCACGTGCATGCGGAACCTGACCAGCAGCAGCGTGGTCCGGCGCGGAACCGCCGAGGTGCGCATCACCCCGCACCGGCGCGCCGGACGATACGCCGCGGGGGCGGCCGGGTCGAGCGCGGACTCCAGGACGTACCGGGCGATGGCGGCCACGTTCGGGTCCGTCCGGTCCAGGTAGGACTCGCGCGGGGGGACCGGGAGGTCACGGTGGAAGGTCAGCGGCTCGGCGTGCCCGGTGACCAGCGCGTCGCGGAGACCGGCGGGCAGGGCGGCAGTCCCGGCGCGCAGCTTGTTATGGATAGAAGTCACATCGGCGTGCAGGGCACGGAGCGCTTCACTGGTGAACTCGGCCAGCTCGGCCTGGGTACCGAGGCTGGCGCGTACCTCGGCCAGCTCGCGGGCGACCTCCGCGGGCTGAATGCCGGCCTGCGCGTACTTGGTCCGCGACTGCCTCTCGCGGGCCACCGCGCTGTCCCACTCGCGGTGCAGGTCGGTGCGCTTCTCCGCCCCGAAGCCCTCGAACGCGAGCTGCTGGCCGGGGTCCTGGCGCAGCAGCAGGCCCTCCAGGATGGCCTGGACCACGTCATCGCTGCGGTCGGGTACCGGCACGGAGATGCCCAGGGCGCGGCGGATCTGCTCGTGCTTGCGCAGCAGGACGTTCAGCACGATCCCGTCGATGCCGTTGTCGGTGCCGTAGATCGTGACCGCGCGGACGGTCTCGGAGCGCTGCCCGAACCGGTCGACCCGGCCCTCGCGCTGCTCATGGCGGGTCGGGTTCCACGCGAGGTCGTAGTGGACCACGGCCTGGAAGCTGTCTTGCAGGTTCACGCCCTCGGACAGGCAGTCGGTCGCGATCAGGACCGGGCGGCGCTTCGGGTCGGCGGTCAGCTCGGCGATCCGGGCCTCGCGCTCATCGGGCGGCAGCAGCCCGGTCACGGCGGCGACCGCGTAGCTGCCGCCGAGCCGCCGGGCCAGGTGGTCGGCGACGTACTCGGCCGTATCGATGAACCGGCAGAACACGATCGGGTTGAAGCCGTCCAGCAGCAGCCCGGTGACGACCTCGGTCACCTTCTTGAGCTTGCTGTCCGCCGCGCCCTCCAGGCCGTCGGCCCGGCTGGCGAGCCGGCGCAGCCGGCGGCGCTGCGGGGTGTCGCCGTCCGCCGCGTCCCCGTCCGCGCCCGGGGTGGCGTCGGCCGACTCGGTCGTCTCCTCGTCGGGCAGGTCGAGCACGGCGGACCGGCCCAGCCGGTCGGCCTCCTCCTCGTCCTCGGCGGTCAGGTTGGCGGCGCGGGTGCGCAGGGTCGCGGCGGCGGCCCTGGGCGAGGAGGCCAGGGCCCGCAGCAGCGCCAGGGCCGACCAGTAGCGGACTCGCTGCCGGAGCTGGCCGCCTTCGGGATCCAGAACAGATTCCCTGGCGTACCCGAGCACGTCGGCGAACAGCTCCTGGTAGGAGGCCGACAGCTCGTAGGGCTGCTCCTGGGTCAGCCGGTCATGGGGGAACGGCGTGGACTGGTCGAGGAACGAGCGGATGTCGGCCCGGCGCCGCTGCACGAAGTACCGGGCGAGCCGCTCCCGGCCCGCCACCGATTCCAGGTCGGCCTGCTCCAGGTCCGGGCTGAGCAGCGCCAGCAGGTTGCGGAACCCCTCGTCCTTGCCGCTGTGCGGGGTGGCGGTGACCAGGATCAGGTGCCTTCCGCCATCGGCGGCCAGCCGCCCGACCAGCTCGTGGCGCAGCATCCGGGACCGGCCGCCGGTGCCGTCGGACACGCAGGTGTGCGCCTCGTCGATGATGAGCAGGTCGGGGCAGCCGCGCCAGAACTGCTCGCGCAGCCCTGGCCGCTTGATGAAGTCGGTCGACACCACCAGGTGCCGGAACCGGTCGAACAGCGTCTCGCCCTGGAGCAGGCCGCGCTCCAGGCGGCGGATCGTGCCGGGCAGGACCAGCTCGGCGTGGATGCCGAACTTGGTGGCCAGCTCGCGCTGCCACTGCTCGGCCAGCGCCGGGCCGCACAGCACCGCGAGCCCGGTCGCGTCGCCCTGCTCCAGCAGTTCCGCGGCGACCAGGCCAGCCTCGACGGTCTTGCCGATGCCGACGTCGTCGGCGATGAGCAGCCGGACCGTCTCCTGGCGCAGGGCCATCAGCAGCGGGACGAGCTGGTAGGCGCGAGGCTCGACGGCCAGCCGGGCGAGTGACCGGAACGGCCCGGCACTGGCCCGGAAGCCGATGCGCAGTGCGGTGCGCAGCAGCCCGGCGCTGGCCGCATTGCCCGCGTCTGCCGCGTCAGGCGGCGGGAACGTCGCTGGCCTGACCGGCTCCAGGGCCGGGAAGACGCCGGCTACCTCGTCGTCGCCGCCGCCCAGGGGGCGCAGGACCAGGAAGCCGGGCGGATCGGACTGGGGCAGCACGACCCATTCCCGGCCGCGGGCCGTCACGAGGGTGCCGACGCCGAACGTGATGCGGTCTGCGGTTGTCGTCACTGCGTCGCCTTCGTCGTGTCAGTCGTGCGTCGTATCGGTCGTGCGCCGGGTCAGTCGTGGGTGCCGAACACGCTGGGGTAGCGAGCCGCGACCGCGGCCCAGTCCGTTTCGGCCCCGATGGTGATGACGCTCCACCCGAGGTCGCGGAGTACCGCACGGGC
>JBOHCO010000820.1:0-1907 GCA_050698895.1 Streptosporangiaceae bacterium | reverse complement strand
CCCAAGGACCCGGCCGACGCCGGCCCGGACGGCCCGGCGGGCCCGGCTGGTCCCGCGGGCCCGGCCAGCGCGCCGCCGGCCCGGCCGAGCCGCAGCGTGTGGTTCCGGCACTGGCGGTTCGCCACCGCCGGCGGGGCCATCGCCGCCATCGTCGTCGCGGCGGTGATCGGGCTCGGGGTCTACTCCGGGTCGCTGGCCGTCGGCTCCCCCGCCCCGGATACCCAGCCCGGCGCGTCCGGGCCGGGGCCGAGGGTCACGACCAGGACCGGGGACTCGCCGCGGCCCAGCACCGGGACCCGGCCGACCGCGAGCACCGGCGGCACGCCGGGCGGCGCCGGGCCGGGCGGCAGCCCCAGCCCGAGCCACAGCGTGTCGCCCAGCCAGGGCACCAGCGCCACGCCCACGACATCCCCGACGCACCCGGCCGGGGGCGGCCACGGCAGCAAGTCACCGAGCCCCGGCAACGGCCTGGGCCAGGCGCCCGCGGGCTACCAGTGGCACACGGTCGAGGCGGCCACGCTGGGCACGACGGCGGGCTTCGCCATCGCCGCGCCGGACGGCTGGCAGCTGACCATCACCGGCAAGACCGCCGACCTGGCCCAGCCGGGCGGGCACGGCCGGATCGCGATCAGCCTGCATCCGTGGATGTACGCCGGGGCGATGCACGAGGCCCGCTACCTCCAGAAGATCGCCGCGGGCAACGACCCCGGCTATCAGGTCGGCGCGGTCCGGCCCACCGACTTCATGGCCGCGACCGCCGCGGTCTCGCGGTTCACCTGGCTGCCCGCGGGCCGCGCGCACCGGACGGTCGTGCTGTCGGAGCTGGTCACGCTGGCCACCACGGCGGGCGTGCAGCCGTACCAGATGACCCTGTCCGTGGGCGCGCCGTACATGGCCGTCACCCGGCCGCTCTACGAGAAGATGCTGTCCACGTTCCAGCCCCTGACGTGAGCTGAGGGGCGGCCGGGCCTCGCGGCCCGCCGCCCCTCATCGCCGTGACATCATCGCCGTGACATCATCGCCGTGGCGTCGCCATGAGCTGCCACGAGCTAACTACGGCGCACCCGGAAGTACATCGTCGGGTGCCAGTAGGCGTTCATCCGGTGGTACCCGATGCGGGTGCCGGGCCGGGCCGCGCCGAACGTCCAGTTGCCGTGGTCGTACAGCTCGACGTGCCCGGTGCCGAAGAACGCCAGGTCGCCCCGGCGCGCCTGGCGCTTGCTGATCCGCTTGAGGTGCCAGTTGCCCAGCATCTCCCCGGTGGTCCGCGGCAGCTTCACGCCGTGGTGGCGGTAGGAAGAGTAGACCAGCCCGGAGCAGTCGAACCCGTGCGGGCCGGTGCCGCCCCAGATGTAGGGCTTGCCCTTCTGGTGCAGCGCCCAGTGCCAGATCTCCAGCCGCAGCTTCATGCGGATGGTGTGGGCGGTCGCGGCCTGGGCCGGCGTCGCCTGGACCAGGCCCAGTGAGCCGACGACCAGGACGGCCGTCATCATCAGCGCGGTGGCGACCGCGCGCAGCCAGGCCATCAGTACCACCCGTCCGATTCCTCATGGCTCCAGGCCGCGCAGGGCGAGCCGTAGAGGCCCTTGATGTAGCCCAGGCCCCACTTGATCTGCGTGGTGGCGTCGGACTGCCAGTCCGGCCCGGCGCTGGCCATCTTGGAACCGGGCAGCGCCTGCGGGATGCCGTAGGCGCCGCTGGCGTTCTCCGCGGTCGGGTTCCAGCCGCTCTCGGCGTTCCACAGGTCATCCAGGCAGGAGAACTGCGAGGAGGACCAGCCGTAGGAGCCCAGCAGCGACATGGCGATGTGCTGCGGGGTGCCGGACGGGGCGACCGGGGCCGGGGTGGGGGTGCTGCTGGCCGTCGGCGCCGGGGTCGGCGCCGCGGTGGCGCTGGCCGCCTTGCGC
>JBOHCO010000819.1:0-2909 GCA_050698895.1 Streptosporangiaceae bacterium | reverse complement strand
CGCCTGGGCCGGCTGCCGGATCTTGATGGCGAGCAGTACGATCAGCAGCGCGACCAGGTCGAAGACGGCCGCCACCCGGAACGACGTGGACATGCCCCGGGTGAGGATGTCGTGGGCCTGGGCCACCGGCCCGGCGTGCAGCAGCGGGTGCCGGGCGGCGGCGCGGCTGGCGCTGCCGAACACCGTGACCAGGATGGCCAGGCCGAGCGCGCCGCCGACCTGCTGCATGACGTTCACCATGCTGGCGGCCGACCCCGAGTCCTCCGGGGCCACCCCGGCCAGCGAGGTCATGGTCAGCGGCACGAACACGATGCCCATGCCCGCGCCGAGCAGCAGCATCGGGCCGAGCACGCCGGACAGGTAGGTCGAGGTCGGCGACAGCTGCCCGAGCCAGGCCATGCCGGCCACGGCCGGGATCAGGCCGGCCACCATGAGCGGCTTGGACCCGAACCGGGGGATCAGCACCGGGGCCAGGCGGGACACCCCGAACAGCGCCCCGGTCATGGGCAGGAACGACAGCCCGGCCTGGAGCGGGGTCAGCCCCAGCACTTCCTGTACGAACTGGGTCAGGAAGAAGAACATACCGAACATGCCCGCGACGAGCAGCAGGCGCACCACGAACGAGGCGGAGCGGCTGCGGTCGGTGAACAGGCGCAGCGGGGTGATCGGCTGCGGGGACCGGGTCTCGATGCTGATGAACGACGCGAGCAGCACCACGGCGGCGGCGAACGCGGCCAGCGTCAGCCGGTCGCTCCAGCCGCTCGACGAGGCCTTGATGAACCCGTAGACCAGCGCCGACATGCCCAGCGTGGAGGTGAGCGCGCCGGCCAGGTCGAGCCGGCCGGGCTGGCGCTTTGACTCGGCGATGAACCGCGGGCCGATCAGCAGCACGGCCAGGCCGATGGGCACGTTGACGAACAGCACCCAGCGCCAGGACGCCCACTGGGTGATGACCCCGCCGAGCACCAGGCCCAGCGAGCCGCCGCCCATCATCACGGCGGTGAACAGGCTCAGGGCGCGGGTGCGCTCCCGGCCGTCGGGATAGCCCGACACGATGATGGCCAGCACCGCGGGCGTGGCGACGGCGCCGCCGACGCCCTGGGCGGCGCGGGCGGCCAGCAGCCACGGGGCCGAGGTGGCCAGGCCGCCGGCCAGGGAGGCGGCGGTGAACAGGGCCAGTCCGGCCAGGAAGACCCGGCGGCGGCCCAGGATGTCCCCGGCCCGGCCGCCGAGCAGCAGCAGGCCGCCGAAGGTCAGGGCGTAGGCGTTGAGCACCCAGGACAGGCTGGACGCGGTGAAGTGCAGGCCGTGGGCGATGCTGGGCAGCGCGATGTTCACGACGGTCATGTCGAGCACGATCATGAGCTGCGCGCAGAGCATGATGGCCAGGGTGATTCCGGGCCGCTGGCGCCGGCCGGCGGCCGGGCCGGTCCGAGCCGGCGTTGTCACGGCAGACGAAGGCATGGGTTCCTTCCAAAGGGATATACACGGAACGCTGAGGAGAACGCCTGGCGCTCCCGAAGGGGTCGCCAGCGCTGGACAGATGAGCTAATCTTGATGCGGAGGGCGCCTCCGGATTAACTATACGGAGGGAGCCTCCGGTTTGCAACCAGGTTTATCTGGAGCAGGGCATTGGCGGCCGAGTTGCTGGCAGCAGAGCGGCTGCCTGGCACGACGGCACAGCGAGGTGACGGATGAGCGGGACCAAGGCCGCCGACCCGGCCGCTCTGGCCTGCGCGCTCGCCGCGACCGGCGAGCGGCCGATGCGCGCCGACGCCCGGCGCAACTACGAGCGGCTGCTCCGGGAGTCCGCCGCGGCGTTCGCCGAGCGCGGCGCCGACGACGTGTCCCTGGAGGAGATCGCCCGGCGGTCCTGCGTGGGCATCGGCACCCTGTACCGGCACTTCCCGACCCGCCAGGCGCTGCTGGAGGCGGTCTACCGCGACCAGGTCGAGACGCTGGCCCGGCAGGCCGCTGACTTCCTCGGCTGGGAATCGGCGGGCGAGGCGCTGCACGCGTGGCTGCGGGCGCTGATGGCCTTCGGCATCACCAAGCGCTCGATGAACAAGGCCCTGCTGGAGACCATCGGCAAGGAGTCCGAGTTGCTCACCTCGGCGGGGGCGGTGCTGCGCCAGTGCACCGGCCAGGTGCTCGAGCGGGCCCAGCAGGCCGGCGCGGCGCGTAGCGACGTGCAGGGCACCGACCTGCTCCGGCTGGTCCACGGGATGATGCTGGCCTGCGACTACTCGTCCATTGACCCCGGGCAGCCCGAGCGGATGCTGGCCATGGTGCTGGCCGGCCTGATGCCCGAGTCGGCCGACCAGCCAGCCGGCCCGCCGGCCGGCCAGCGGGGATCCGCGGCGTCGCCGGAGCCCGCCGCCCACTAGCTGGCCGGCGGTTCTCGGATTCGCTGGACGCGGCGGGGCCGCCCTGATTCGCTGCTGAGGCAGGGACCGCGCCGCATGACCGCGACCCCGGCGGGTAACTGTGGATCAACAGCCGAGGGCCCCGAGCCCGCGGCCGCTGGGACGGAGAACTTGGTGAGCATTCCGCGCAATGGCAGCACTCCCGTCGACCTTAGCGAGGCGGCCCGCCAGCTCGAGCTGGCCATTCACGACGCCCGGGTGGCCTTTGACTGCATCGGCCTCGAGCACCTGGAGCAGGCGCACGAATCCGTGATCACCGCCCGCGCGGCCATCGACTCCGCCGAGACGCTGGTGCGCGCCGCGCTCACCACCGGCCAGTCGGTCAGCCCCGACATGTGATGCCCGCCGTGATGCTCGTCCCCCGCCGGGCCGGGCGGGCGGCGACCTGAGCCCGGGCATGGGCCTGGCCCGGCCGTACCGGCCGGGCCAGGTGTTTGACGTGGTGCAGACGCGGACCAGCACGCCGTTGATCTTCCCGCTGGC
>JBOHCO010000818.1:0-6178 GCA_050698895.1 Streptosporangiaceae bacterium | reverse complement strand
ACCGGCGCGGCCACCCCTGGGGGGCCGACCACGAGCTGGCGCCCAAGGCGGTGGCCAGGGACATGTTCGAGCGGGCCATGTCGTTCACCGAGTACGTCGGGTTCTACCAGCTGTCCCGGTCGGAGGGGCTGGTGCTGCGGTACCTGGCCGACGCCTACAAGGCGGTGCGGCAGACGGTCCCCGAGGAGGCCAGGACCGAGGAGCTGACCGACCTGATCGAGTGGCTGGGCGAGCTGGTCCGCCAGGTGGACTCGAGCCTGATCGACGAGTGGGAGCGGCTGCGCAACCCGGAGGCGGAGGCGGCGGTGCAGCTGACCGAGGCGCCGCCGGCGGTGACGGGCAACCGGCGGGCGTTCCGGGTCCTGGTGCGCAACGCGCTGTTCCGGCGGGTGGAGCTGGCCGCGCTGCGGCGCTGGGACGAGCTCGGAGAGATGGACGCCGGAGCGGGCTGGGATGCGGAGGCCTGGGAGGACGCGCTGCTGCCGTACTTCGAGGAGCACGACGAGATCGGCACCGGGCCGGACGCCCGCGGGCCGGCGTTGCTGATCCTCAAGGAGGAGCCGCGGGAGTGGGCGGCCAGGCAGATCTTTGACGACCCGGCGGGCGACCACGACTGGGGCATCAGCGCGTCCATCGACCTGGCGGCCTGTGACGAGGCGGGCGAGGCGGTGCTGACGGTGACGGAGGTCGGGCAGCTCTAGGGGCTGGCTGCTCCGGGGGTGGGCGGCTCTGGGTCGGGGTGACGGTGGCGGCTGGCAGGATGCTGGGCCATGACCGAGGAAGCAGACGCCCCGCTGCGGGGCAAGGTGGCGCTGGTGGCCGGCGCGACGCGCGGCGCGGGCCGGGCCATCGCGGTGGAGCTGGGCCGGGCCGGGGCCACGGTGTACGCGACCGGCCGCAGCAGCCGTGAGCACGGCCGCTCGGAGGTGGACCGCCCGGAGACCATCGAGGAGACCGGGGAGCTGATCGCCGCGGCGGGCGGCGACGGGCTGGCGCTGCGGGTCGACCACCTGGAGCCCGATCAGGTCCGGCGCCTGGCCGAGCGGATCGATCACGACCACGGGCGGCTGGACGTGCTGGTCAACGACATCTTCGACGGGGGCAAGTACGGGGAGTTCGGCCAGACGCTGTGGGAGCACGATCTGTCCGGCGGCCTGCGCATGCCTGCGCCTGGGCATCGACACCCACGCCATCACCAGTCATTTCATGCTGCCACTGATGATCCGCCGGCCGGGCGGCCTGGTGATCGAGATGACCGACGGGACGGCCGAGTACAACGTGGGCTACCGATACCGGGAGGGCTTCTACTACGACCTGGCGAAGGCCGCGGTGCAGCGGATGACGACCGCCCAGGCGCATGAGCTGGAGCCGCACCAGGCGGCGGCGGTGGCGGTGACGCCGGGCTGGATGCGGTCGGAGGACATGCTCGACTTCTACGGCGTGACCGAGGAGAACTGGCGGGACGCGACCGCGCAGGTGCCGCACTTCTGCATCTCCGAGTCCCCGGCCTATACCGGCCGGGCGGTGGCGGCGCTGGCGGCCGACCCGCAGGTGGCCCGCTGGTCAGGCCAGGTGGTCTCCAGCGGGCAGCTGGCCCGGGTGTACGGGTTCACCGACACCGACGGCACTCAGCCGGACTGCTGGCGGTACGTCGTCGAGGTCCAGGACCCGGACCTGCCGGCCAGCGACATCGGCTACCGGTAGGGGCCGGGCATGTGGCGAAGTGGTTCGGCGACTCGGCCCGGCTGGACCTGACGCCGGGCGGCCAGGCGGCGTTCGGCTGGAGCCAGTACGGCGGCACGCACCACGCGGTGATCGAGCGGGTGGAACCGCCGGGCTTCTTCTCTTACCGCTGGGCCCGGCCGGCGGGCGAGCCGGTCACGCCGGGCAACTCGACCCTGGTGGAGTTCACGCTCACCGCGGCGAGCCCGGGCAGCACGCGGCTGCGGGTGGTGGAGACGGGCTTCACGGGCCTGGACATCAGCGATGAGGAGCAGGGCACGGCGGTCAAGGAGAACATCGAGGGCTGGCTGACGGAGCTGGGCGAGCTCAAGGCCTACGCGGAGCTGGCGGGCTCGTGAGCGCCGTTCCCGGCCAGGCGGCGGGCGACGGGATGGTGGGCGACGGGACTCCGGCTGGGGAGCCGGGCGAGGTCCTGGTCGCGCTGGCCGACCCGACCCGGCGGCAGTTGCTGGCCGCGCTGGCCGCGCGGGGCACGGCGACGGCGACGGCGCTGGCCGGGCAGCTGCCGGTCAGCCGGCAGGCGGTGGTCAAGCACCTGGCGGTGCTGAGCCGGGCCGGGCTGGTGGCCGGGCAGCGGGAGGGCCGGGAGGTGCGGTACGTGGCCCGGCCCGAGGGGCTGGCCGCGACGGCGCGGTGGATGACGGAGCTGGCGGCGGAGTGGGACCAGCGGCTGCGGGACATCAAGCGCATCGCGGAGTCCGGGGACTGACGGGTGTTGGTGGGGCCCACGCGAGGTCACTCCTGGCTCTTCAGCCCCGCCTGCCACAGTTGACGGTGCTTCTCGCCGGGCTGTCCATGATCGTGGTGGATTTGGGTCACCGGTGGCCCGAATCCACCACGATCATGAGACGCGACATTTCGGCTATGACACAACCCGGCTTTGCGGCGGGCCGTTATGGAGAAGCCGGTGATCACGACCGATTTGCCGTAAGCCGGCGCGGCATATCGGTCGTGATCACGGGCGAGATTCCGGGCGGCATCTGAGGCGGCCGGGGTCAGCGGGGGCGGCTGGCTACCGTCATGGTCTGGACGCCGGTCGGGACGATCTCGACGCCGAGCGGCATGAGCGAGATCGGGATGATCTTGAAGTTGGCCAGGCCGAGCGGGATCCCGATGATCGTCAGGCAGAGCAGGATGCCGGTCACCAGGTGGGTGAGGGCCAGCCACCAGCCGAACAGGATGATCCACAGGACGTTGCCGATCAGCGCGCCCGCCCCGGCGGTGGGGCGCGGCGCGATCTGCTGGCCGAACGGCCACAGCACGTACCCGGCGATGCGGAAACAGGCGATGCCAAACGGAATCGTGATGATCAGGACGAAGCAGACTAGCCCGGCCGCCGCGTAGGCGATAGCCAGCCAGAAGCCGCACAGCACCAGCCAGATCACGTTCAGGATTACCTTCATCGCGCCTCCCGCGAATGCCCCCGAGTCCCCGTACTTAGCAGCATGCCCACCCGGGGCGCCTTTGGTCACGCCGGGAGTCACTGCCTCCTACCGGACGACGCAGCCCTGGCTGTGTCCATCTTGCGGGAACGCCCTGGCCAGGGCGTCCGCGATCTGCTGGGCGCGGGCCGCGTAGCCGCCCGAGGTGTAGTGGATGCCGTCCGAGATGAACCACTTGCGCCGGGCCACCGCGGCCCAGGCGAAGATCCGCAGGTTGGGGTAGCGGGCACAGGCCTGCAGCAGGGCGCGGTCGAACCGGGCCATGTTCGGCTCGGCGTAGGGGCCGCTGGACACCAGCGTCCTGATGTTGACCCACAGGACCGGCTCGCCCTTGGCGGCCGACATCATGCGCGCGATCCGGGTGGCCAGCCCGACCTCGGAGCCCGCGGCCACGTCGGCGGTGTCGTCGGTGCCCAGGGCGATGACCCAGCAGCCCCGGAAGCCCTGCCGGGTCATGTCCTGGGCCGCGTCGTAGCCGTTGACCTGGCCCGGCAGCACCTCGGCGACCGAGCGGCCGCCGGAGATGTCGATGCGCACGGTGCGCACGCCGACGTCCTCGTAGCGGGCGGTGATCCGATCGGCCGGGTTGGGCAGGTAGTCGGGCGAGACCAGGCCGTCGGACGTGGAGTCGCCGATGTGCGCCACAGCGTGGCAGGAGGTGCGCAGCGGCCCGCTGGCCGGCGGGCCGGCCGGGGTAGCCGGGGTAGCCGGGGTAGCCGGGGTAGCCGGGGTAGCCGGGGTAGCCGGGGTAGCCGGGCTCGCCTGGCGCACCCGCGCGGCCCCGTGCACCCGTCCGTGCTCGGTGGACCGGGCCGCGCCGAGGAACTTGGACCGTGACCCGACCTTGCTGATGGACTTGGTCGAGCCGGGCAGGCCGAGGCCGGCGGCCAGGGCGGCGGCGCTGCCGCGGACCGGGGCCGGGCCGGGGCTGGCCAGGCCGGCGCAGGCCACGATCAGTACCGCGGCACCGCCGGCCAGGGCGGCGGTCCCGCTCAGCCGGGCGGGCCAGGCCTGACGGCTCAGGGCACGGCGACGGGACCAGAGCCGGCCGAGCGCGCCATGCCGTACCGGCTCCTCGATGAACCGCCAGGAGAGCGCGGCCAGGGCGACGCTGGCCGCGATCTGGGCGGCGGCCCGCGGCAGGTCCGGGCCGGCGTTGGCCGGCGTGGTCAGCACGATGACCGGATAGTGCCACAGGTAGATGCCGTAGGAGCGGACCCCGATCCAGCGCAGCGGGGGCCAGGCCAGGATCAGGCCGACCAGGCTGCCGGGGCAGGCCACGGCGGCCACCACCACCGCCGTGGCGGCCGACAGCAGTACCAGGCCGCCCCGGTAGACGAACGGCGAGTACTGGCCCAGCCGCCAGATCAGCAGGCCGATCACGACCAGCCCGGCCAGCCCGCCGGCGTCCAGGGCCAGCCGGCCGGCACGCCGGGCGCGCTCGAGGTGGCGGCCGGCGCAGGCCATGGCCAGCGCGGCGCCGATGAGCAGCCCGAACGCCCTGGTGTCGGTGCCCTCGTAGATCCGCGTGGGGTCCAGGCCCGGCTGGTAGAGGGTGGCCATGGCCAGGGCCGACGCGGCCGCCATGGCCAGCGTGGGCAGGGTCAGCCAGCGAGCGGTGCTGACCGGGCGCACCACGCCGCCCTGGCGCTGCTTGCGCAGCAACAGCATCCCGACCAGCAGCAGGGACGGCCAGACCAGGTAGAACTGCTCCTCCACGGCCAGCGACCAGAGGTGGTCGAGCGGGCCGGGCGGCGCGAACCGGGCGAAGTAGGACTGCTGCTGGACGACCGTGTACCAGTTGCTCGAGTAGGTGGCGGCGGCGGCCACGGCGCCGCGCAGGCCGGCCAGCCGGGCCCGGTCGGCAAACGTGACCCAGGCGGTCACCACGGCCAGCATCACGAACAGCGCGGGCAGCAGGCGGCGGGCCCGGCCCAGCCAGAACCGCCTCAGGTGGAGCCGCCCGTCGGCCGACCACTGACCCAGCAGCAGGCTGGTGATCAGGTAGCCGCTGAGGGTGAAGAACACGCCGACGCCGAGCAACCCGCCGGGGGCCCAGCTGAGCTGCTCGTGATAGGCGATGACGGCCAGCACGGCCAGCGCGCGCAGGCCGTCGAGGCCGGGCACGTAGCGCTGGCCGGCGCGTACCGGCTTCGGCATGGTTCCCCCTCGCCGCGGTCCCCGGCCGAGTCTCCATCCGGCGCGATGCTGAACCACGTGCAGCGGGTGAACTACCCAGAGTTATGTAATGGCTACGTATGGCCGTCGAATGGATCTGGATTCGGCCGCGCTAGCTGACGATCGGCCCCTGGCCGCTGCCGTGCAGCGGGAACGCCCGGGCCAGCGCATCGGCGATGGCGACGGCCCGCGCCGCGCAGCCGGCGGAGTTGTAATGGATTCCGTCGGTCAGGAACCAATCCGGCTGGGCCACGGCGGCCCAGTTGAAGATCCGCATGTTCGGGTACTGGGCCAGGGCGCGGACCAGCGCGTTGTCCCAGGCCTGCTCGCTGGACTCGGCCCAGGGGCCGGTGGTCAGCTGGGTGCGGGTGTTGACCCACAGGACGGGCTCGCCATGGGCGACCGACATCATCCGCTCGATCCGGGCGGTCAGGCCGACGCGCGAGCCCGCCGTGACGTTGGCGGCGTCGTTGGTGCCCAGGGCGAAGACCCAGCAGCCTCGGAAGCCCCTGTTCCAGTAGGCCCGGGCCGCGTCGTAGCCGTTGACCTGGCCGGGCAGTTCCTCCACGATCGAGCGGCCGCCGGAGGCGTCCACATGCGGGCTGGTAACGCCGACATCGGCGTAGCGGGCGGCCAGTCGCTGGGCGGCGAAGGGCAGCACCGCGGGCGAGATCAGGTCGACCGTCGTGGAGTCCCCGACGTGGACTACCGACCGGCACGAGGTGCGCAGGGCGGCCGGGCTGGCCTGGATGTCGTCGGTCCGGCCACGGGACGAGCGGCCGGCCGGGGCGCCCGCACCGGGGCCCGGGTGGCGG
>JBOHCO010000817.1:0-3673 GCA_050698895.1 Streptosporangiaceae bacterium | reverse complement strand
CAACAATGCCAAGTTCCTGCCCGCCAGCGCGCCGAGCCAGCGCGCGATTGACCTGTCCGCGCCGTTCGGCAACGCCAGCCTGGTTCCGATTCCCATCCTCGCGGCGACCACCAGCGGGCCGCTGACCCCCGCTGATGTCACCGCGCTGACCACCATGGGCCGCAAGATCGCCGCCGACCCCGATATCAAGCAGGTCAAGGACGTCGGGCAGTCGGCCAACGGCCAGGCCGTGCAGCTGCTGGCCCTGGCCAGCAACGCCAACAGCGGCAACCAGAACTACGCCGAGAACCTGATCGGCGGCCTGCGCTCGCGGATCGCCAGCTCCGGGGTGCCTGCCGGGCTGCGGGTGCATCTGGCGGGCGACACGGCCGTCCAGGTGGATGAGCAGAAGGCAACCGGCAACACCGGCAACAAGGTGCAGGACCTGTCGCTGATCTTCATCATCATCCTGCTCGTGCTCATCTTCCGGTCGCTGACCCTCGCGATAACGACGGTGCTGCCCGCGCTGTTCTCGGTGCTGATCTCCGGCCCGCTGGTGGCCGAGGCGGCCAAGCACGGGCTCCAGGTCTCGCCGCTGGCCACGTTCCTGCTGATCGTGCTGGTGCTCGGCGCGGGCACCGACTACGGGCTGTTCCTGGTCTTCCGGACCCGGGAGGAGCTGCGCGCGGCCGGTCATGACGTGACCGGGATGGACGGCGGGCCCGGGCGCGGGACGATGAGCACCGTGCTGTCCGACCTGGCCGGGCCCCGCCCGCCGGCGCGGGCCGCGCTGATCGAGGCGGTCACCAGGGTCGGCGAGTCGATCACCTTCTCGGCCGCCACCGTCATCGCGGCCGTGCTGACCCTGCTGGCGGCCAGCTTCCCCTTCTACTCCAACCTCGGCATCCCGTTCGCCATCGCGATCGCGGTCACCCTGCTGGCGGGCCTGACGCTGCTGCCGGCGCTGCTGTCGATCCGGCTGTCGCTGCTGGCCGTGAAGCGGACGATCTTCCAGGCCATCTTCCACAGGCCCAAGCTGCTGCCGTGGAGCATCCAGGGCAGCGGAGGGGCCGGCGTCTGGGGCCGGGTGGCCGGCCGCATCGTCCGCGCGCCGGCGCTGACGCTGATCATCGGGGTGCTGGCGTTCGGCGGCCTGGCCCTGGCGGTGTTCGGCTACTCGGCGGCGGGCTTCGGCGGGACCACCAGCCCGCCGGCCGGCAGCGACTCGGCCAAGGGCACGGCGCTGCTGACCAAGTACTTCCCCGAGTCGGCGGCCAACCCCACTACGCCGATCTTCCGGTTCAGCCAGCCGGTGTGGACCAACCCCCAGGTGCTGGCCAAGGCGACCAGCGAGATGAAGGCCAGCAGCCTGTTCACGCAGGTGTCCGGCCCGCTCAACCCGGCCGGCGCGGTCCTGCCGCCCGCCACCTACGCCGCGCTGCACAGCCAGCTCGGCCCGGCCAAGGCGCTGCCGCCGGTCCAGCCGTCCGGCAGCAAGGTGCCGCCGGCCGAGTACCAGGTCTACCGCTCCACCGCCAACTTCATCAGCGCGGACGGGCGGACTGTGCAGTTCTCCGTGGGCCTGAAGGCCGGTGATCCAGGGAGCACCGAGGCGCTGCAGGCGGTGCCGGCGATCCGGGCCGAGATCACCAGGGTCGCCGCGTCGGTCGGGGTCAGCTCCGCTGACTCGGCCGTCGGCGGGGAAGCGCCCGCGCTTTACGACATCAGCAACGTGTCCGATCACGACCTCATCAAGATCATCCCGATCGCGATCATAGTGATCGGCATCCTGCTGGCGCTGGTGCTGCGCAGCCTGGTCGCGCCGCTCTACCTGATCGCCTCCGTCGGGCTGTCGTACCTGGCCGCGCTGGGGCTGTGCGTGCTGCTGTTCATCAAGCTGGGCGGGGACAAGGGCATCGTCTTCTTCCTGCCCTTCCTGATGTTCATCTTCCTGCTCGCGCTGGGCGAGGATTACAACATCCTGGTCATGACGCGAATACGGGAGGAAGCCCACCGATTGCCGCTGCGCGAGGCGGTGACCAAGGCCATCGGGGTGACCGGCACCACGGTGACCTCGGCCGGGCTGGTGCTGGCCGGCACCTTCGTGGTGTTCGGCGTGGTGGCCGGCGGCGGATCGGGCGGCAGCCAGTTCCGCGACATCGCGTTCGGCCTGGCGCTGGGCATCCTGATGGACACCTTCCTGGTCCGCACGCTGCTGGTGCCGTCCACGGTCGTGCTGCTCGGCCGGTGGAACTGGTGGCCCACCCGGGTCACCATGGACCGCCAGCCGCCGGACGGGCCGGCCGCCGAGCACGTCGAGCCGGAAACGGCCGGGCCGACGGCGCACTCGGAACTGCCCTGAGCAGTGGGCTTACCGCCCGTGGCACATGGGTTTGGAGCACGCGGTCCTGAGCCAGGCCAGGAGCCTGGCTCAGGGCAGCCGCTTGCGGCACGCGATCGTGAGCCAGGCCAGCCGCCTGGCGCACGACCGCCCCTGATCAGCGTCATCATCCCGGTCTTCGAGGTCGCTGAGTACCTGCCCGAGTGCCTGGACTCGGTGCTGGGCCAGCCCGGCCCGGAGATCGAGGTGATCGCGGTCGACGACGCCTCGCCGGACCGCAGCGCCGCGATCCTGGACGCCCGGGCCGCGGCGGACCCGCGGCTGCGGGTCGTGCACCTGCCCGTCAACGGCGGCCAGGGCCCGGCCCGCAACGCGGGCCTGGACCTGGCGTCGGGGGAGTACGTCTGGTTCGTCGACGGTGACGACCGGCTGGCCGACGGGGCCCTGGCCGCGATCGGCGCCCGGCTCGCGCACTCGCGCCCCGACGTGCTGCTCATCGACTGGGTGAGCAGCTACGCCGGCGGCCGGACCGCGCCCAGCCCCGGCACCGGGCTGCTGGCTCAGGTGCCGGCGGACGGGTGCACGCTGGAGGACCGGCCGCGGCTGATCGACCTGACCATGACGTCGTGGAGCAAGCTGCTGCGGCGCGAGTTCCTGGCCGGGCTCGGCGTCCGCTTCGCGGCCGGGATTCACGAGGACGTGCTGGTGACCTGCGCGGCGCTGCTGGCCGCGAAGTCCGTCGAGGCCGTCGACCAGGTCTGCTACCGCTACCGGTCCGATCGCGGCGGCTCGGCCATGGTCACCACCTCGGTCGGGCACCTGGCCATCTTCGCCTCCTACGACCGGGTGTTCGCCCGGCTGGGCCAGGCGCCGGCCAGTGACGCCGTCCGGGCCGCCGTCTTCGACCGCGCGATCTGGCATTACACGACGGTGCTCGAGGCCCGCGGCGCCGACGGGCGCGGGCTGGTGCCGCGCCGGGAACGGCGGCCGTACTTCGCCCGGATGCACGCCGCCTTCGCGGCCCGCCGGCCCCCCGGATACCGCTTCCCCGCAGGTGCCCGCGGCATGAAGTTCCGGCTGGTCGCCGCCGGCCGCTACCCGGCCTACGCGCTGCTGTCCCGGCTGAACCGCCTGCGAGTAGCCCACCGCTGATAACAGCAAGAAGCGGCCACGCCCGCCAAGCCCGCAGGCCGCGCTCCGCCCACCCTCGGCCCGTCCTCCGCCACTCCGCCGATAACAGCAAGAAGCGGCGCACCACCGGGCCCGCAGACCGCACTCCGCCACCCCGGCCCGGGCGCTGGCCCTCGGCCTTTCTTGATCGCGGTGGATTTGGGCCACCGGTGGCCCAAATCC
>JBOHCO010000816.1:0-1737 GCA_050698895.1 Streptosporangiaceae bacterium | reverse complement strand
CGGTCCAGACCGAAGCGCCAAGCCCGTAGTGGCTGTCATTCGCCTGCGCGATTGCCTGCTCAACATCCGAATACTGAATGACCGGCAAGGCCGGGCCGAACTGCTCTTCTACGACAATGCGCTCGTTACCCTTGAGCCCGGCGAGAACAGTCGGCTCGTAGAAATACCCCGAGCCGTCGGCCACTGACCCGCCGGTCGCGACCTGAACCCCGGATCCGAGGGCGTCGCTGACCAGTTCCTCAATGCGGTCGCGCTGGGCCGGATTGCACAATGGCCCGATTTCAGTTCCGGGTGCCTGTCCGTCCCCCAGCCGAGCCGCGCGGGCCCGGTCAGCCAGGGCATCGACGAGCCGGCCATAGATCGACGCGGGTGCGTAGACCCGCTTAATGGCGACGCAAATCTGCCCGCAATTCGCAAACGCATTGGCGAACACGCCATCAGCGACCGCGTCCACGTCGGCATCATCGAGCACGATCGCCGGATCGTTGCCGCCGAGCTCGAGAAGGACTCGCTTGAGGTCCGCGGCCGCGGTTGCGGCGATTTTCTTGCCGGTGGCGACCGAGCCGGTGAAGCTGATCATCCGCACCAGCGGATGGCTGGTCATCAGCGCGCCGAGGGCGTCGTTTCCGCTGATGACGTTCAGTACTCCCGCTGGTAGAGCGTCTGCGACCAGCTCCCCGAACCGCAGGCTCGACAGTGGCGTATACGGGGAGGGCTTGAGCACGACCGTGCATCCCGCCGCGAGCGCCGGGGCCAGTTTGGATATCGCCGTGCCGACCGGGAAGTTCCACGGGGTGATGGCCGCGACTGGTCCGACCGGCTGCCTGAGCACCTGAACGATACGCTCGCCAGTGTCGCTGACAGTATCGACGGGCAGGCTCAGTCCGGCATAATATCGCACGTCTCCGGCGGCACCGCTGAGTTCATCCTTGGCTTCATGCAATGGCTTGCCCTGCTCGAGGGTGATAAGCCCGGCAAGCTCGTCAAGATTGCTCTCGAGCTTCTCGGCAATGTCGAGCAGAACCGATGATCGCGCGGCCGGATCGGCGATCCAGGATTCGCGCGCCTCGTGAGCGCTGGCCACGGCCGCGCCCAGGAGATCCGCGGTGCATTCTGGAGCGTTCCCGATCATCTGGCCATTGGCCGGGTTGAGGACCGGAAATGTTTCCCGGCCCGCTTCCGCTTTGCCCGCGATAGTCATGGTCGGCTCGAGCATTGACGCTCCTTCGACGTAAGGATCCTCGCCGATCGCAGGTGCTGCGCACGGCCGTCAGCGTGATCCTCGCATCGAATCCAGGTCGAACGCTAGGTCGCACAATTGTTCACTTTTCCTCGGCTGAACAATTGTTCGTCCTATCCGGAAGGAACTCCGGCCGCACCCGTCCGGCCGCCGGACTCTCGACTACGAAGAGTGACGAGATGGTGTCAAGGCGGTCAAGATATCGGTTTGATCACGAACATTGACAGGACCCGCCGGCCAAGCCCAGCATCTCGTGCACAGCAGTTCCTCTTCGTGAACAATTGTGCATTATCACCCTGACGACTGGCGGCACCATCTCGATGACTGAGGCGATTGACCTTGCGGCCCGGCAAGCGGGCCTGCAATCCGTCCGCGAAGAGCTGGTCGAGTGCGGCGTCCGCCTGCTCCGCAAAGGACTCCTGACCCAGACGTCAGGCAACCTCAGCATCCGTCTTTCGCCGGATGCGATAGCGATCACGCCGACATCCATCGAGTAC
>JBOHCO010000815.1:0-8399 GCA_050698895.1 Streptosporangiaceae bacterium | reverse complement strand
GCCCGGCGCCCCGCAGGACGCGCCGGCGGCCGCGCCAGCCACCTGACGTCCATGGCATAGTCGAAGCCATGGCGGCTGCCCCGGCCGGCCGCTCCTCGCCCTCATGCCCCGGCCGCCGGACCCCCGCGGAGGACCTGTGCCCAGACCGATCGTCCTGGTGGCCGAGCAGATCTCGCCGGCCGGGCTGGCTCAGCTCGACTCGGGCTTCGAGGTGCGCCACACCGACGGCGGCGACCGGGCCCAGCTGCTGCCTGCGCTGGCCGAGGCCGAGGCGGTGATCGTGCGCAGCGCCACGACCATCGACGCCGAGGCGCTGGCCTGCGCGCCGCGGCTGCGCGTCGTCGCACGGGCCGGCGTGGGCCTGGACAACGTGGACGTGGAGGCCGCCACCAGGGCCGGGGTCATGGTCGTCAACGCGCCCACCTCGAACATCCTCAGCGCGGCCGAGCACGCCGTGGCGCTGCTGCTGGCGCTGGCCCGCAACGTCCCGCAGGCGATGGCCTCGCTCAAGGACGGGCAGTGGCAGCGGGCCAGGTTCACCGGCGTGGAGCTGCACGGCAAGGTGGCCGGCATCCTGGGGCTGGGCAAGATCGGCGTGCTGGTGGCCGAGCGGCTGGCCGCGTTCGGCATGACGGTGATCGCCTACGACCCGTACGTGGCCGCGGCCAGGGCCGGGCAGCTGGGCGTGCGCCTGGTCACCCTGCCCGAGCTGCTGGCCGAGGCCGACTTCATCAGCGTCCACCTGCCCCGGACCGCCGAGACCACCGGGCTGCTGGGCGACCGGGAGCTGCGCCAGGTCAAGCCCGGGGTCCGGATCGTCAACGCGGCCCGCGGCGGGATCGTGGACGAGGCCGCGCTGGCCAGCGCGATCAGCGAGGGCCGGGTCGCCGGGGCGGCACTGGACGTCTACGCCACCGAGCCGCCCGCCGACAGCCCGCTGCTGCGGATGGATCGCGTCGTCGTCACGCCCCATCTGGGCGCCAGCACGGCCGAGGCCCAGGAGCGGGCCGGGATCGACGTGGCCCGGTCGGTCAGGCTGGCGCTGGCCGGGGAGTTCGTGCCCGACGCGGTCAACGTGCAGGGCGGCGCCGTGGCCGACGACATCAAGCCGGGCCTGCCGCTGGCCGAGCAGCTCGGCCGCATCTTCACCGCGCTGGCCGGCGGCGTGGCGGCCCGGGTCGAGGTGGAGGTCCAGGGCGAGATCGCCGCGCTGGACGTCAGCGTCCTCCAGCTGGCGGCGATGAAGGGCATCTTCGTCGACTCCGTGGCCGACCCGGTCACCTACGTGAACGCACCGCTGGTGGCCAAGGACCGCGGCGTCGAGGTCAGCCTGGTCACCACCGCCGAGTGCGCGGACTGGCGGAACCTGATCCGGCTGCGCGGCACGCTGCCCGGCGGCCAGGTCATCTCGGTCAGCGGCACGCTCACCGGCCTGCGCCAGTCACCCAAGATCGTCGAGATCAACGGCTTCGAAACGGAGCTGGCCCCGGCCAGCCACATGATCTTCCTGAGCTACACCGACCGGCCGGGCATCGTCGGCATCGTCGGGCACATCCTCGGCGGCCAGCAGATCAACATCGCCGGCATGCAGGTGTGCCGGGATGCCCGCGGCGGCGAGGCGCTGATCGCGCTGACCGTGGACACCGCGGTGCCCGCGGACGTGGTCGACGAAATTGCCCGGGCGATCGGCGCCACCGCGGCCAGGGTCGCTGACCTGCACGGGGAGTCACGCGCGGCGGCCGGCCCGGATCTGGCCGGGCACCGGGGGAGCGCGTAGCTGGTTAGCCTGGATGTGTAGGCGGGTCCCGCGCCCTGTTGGCCAACTTCCCGCGGAGGCCCGCGGCACGGAAGGACCAACGATGACGGCTGACGCCAGCCCCGAGATCTCGTTCGCCGTTCACCCGGCTCCCGACCCAGTGCCCAGCGCCCGCCGGGCTGAGCTGCTGGAGGCGCCCGGCTTCGGCCGGGTCTTCACCGACCACATGATCACGCTGCGCTGGACGGCGGAGCGCGGCTGGCACGACGGCCGCCTGGAGCCCTACGGCCCGCTCCGGCTCGAGCCGGCCACCTCGGTGTTCCACTACGCCCAGGAGGTCTTCGAGGGCCTCAAGGCCTACCGCCAGCACAGCGGGCCGATCGTGGCGTTCCGGCCGTTCGCCAACGCGGCCCGGTTCCGCCGCTCGGCGCAGCGGCTGGCCATGCCCGAGCTGCCCGAGGACGCCTTCGTCCGGGCCATCGAGCTGCTGGTCAGCCAGGACCGGGCCTGGGTGCCCACCGTCGCCGGCCACAGCCTGTACCTGCGCCCGTTCATGATCGCGACCGACCCGAGCCTGGGGGTCAGCAAGCCGTCGTCGTCCTACCTGGTGGTGGTCATCGCATCCCCGGCCGGGCCGTACTTCGGCGGCGGCGTGCGCCCGGTGTCGGTCTGGCTGGCCGAGGACTACACCCGCGCCGCGCCCGGCGGCACCGGCGCGGCCAAGGCGGGCGGCAACTACGCCGCGGGCTTCGCCGCCCAGCGCCAGGCGCTGGAGCACGGCTGCGACCAGGTTGTCTGGCTGGACGCCGTCGAGCATCGCTGGGTGGAGGAGATGGGCGGCATGAACATGTTCTTCGTGCACGGCTCGGGGCCGCGGGCCCGCATCACCACCCCGCCGCTGACCGGCACGCTGCTGCCCGGCATCACCAGGGACGCGCTGCTCACGCTGGCTCCGGACCTGGGCATCCCGGCGGCCGAGGAGCCGATCTCGGTGGCGGAATGGCGGGACGGCTGCCGGGACGGCGAGATCACCGAGGTGTTCGCGTGCGGCACGGCCGCGGTGGTCACCCCGGTCGGCACCATCCGGGGCTCATCGGGCGGCTGGACCGTGGGTCCGGGCGGCGCCGCCGCGACCGGCCCCGGGCCGGTGACCCGGCGACTGCGCACGACCCTGATGGGCATCCAGTTTGGCCAGCTCCCGGACCCGTACGGCTGGATACACAAGATCTGCTGAGAACGACCCTGTTACTGGATATCCGCGCCGTCGGCGATGATCGCTGAGACTTCCCGGGCCCGAGCGGCCTCCTCGGCGGCGAAGCGCTCGGCGTCCAGCTTCTCGGCGATCTCCTCGTCGGCGCGCATCAGCGCCTCCAGGTCGGCCTTGGCCGCGTCCAGCACGCCCATGTCCGCGTAGGCCTGCTGGAGGCGGTCGCTCCACAGCCCGATGTCGCGCACGCACGGCACCAGGCGGCTGAACAGCAGCGACTGGAAGTTGCGGCTGTACTCGGACTCGTCGGCCATCTCCCGGGCTTCCTCGATGGGGATCCCGAAGTTGGCCCAGATCTCGTCGCCGCGGATCCGTTCCTTCATCAGGTAACAGCCCTCGATCACGAAGTCCTCCCGCTCGCGCAGCTCGGCCGAGCTGAGCTCGCGGTAGTAGTCGCGCAGCGCCATCCGGCCGAACGCGACGTGCCGGGCCTCGTCCTGCATGACGTAGGCCAGGATCTGCCGGGGCAGCGGCTTGGTGGTGAAGTCGCGCAGCACGCCGAACGCGGCCAGCGCCAGGCCCTCGATCAGCACCTGCATGCCCAGGTAGGGCATGTCCCAGCGGGAGTCGCTGAGAGTGTCGCCGAGCAGCGCCTGGAGCTCGCCGTTGATCGGGTAGACCAGGCCGATCTTCTCGTGCAGGAAGCGGGCGTACAGCTCGGCGTGCCGGGCCTCGTCCATGGTCTGGGTGGCGGCGTAGAACTTGGCGTCCAGGTCGGGCACCGACTCCACGATCCGGGCCGCGCAGATCATCGCGCCCTGCTCGCCGTGCAGGAACTGGGAGAACTGCCAGGCCGCGTTGTGCCGGCGCAGCTCGGCGATGTTGCCGGGGCCGAGCTTGTCCCACCACTTGGTGCCGTAGATGGCCATGGTGTTGTCGGGCAGGCCGAGGACGTCGTGCGGGTCGACCTCCAGGCCCCAGTCGATCCGCCGGACGGCGTCCCACTGCTTGTCCTTGCCCTTCTGGTACAGGGCCAGCAGCCGTTCCCGGTTCTCGTCGTACTCCCAGTTGAACCGGGATTCCCCGGCCATGGGGACCGACCAGCCGGACTCGGCCGGGGCGCTGGTGTAGAGGTCGCGAGTGGGCATCTCAGCCTCCTGCGTACGTACGGTGTACGTGGCTTGTTCCGAGACAAGCACGTACGGCGTACGTATGTCAATGACCTCGGGGCCGAGCGGTCATCTTGTGCCCTCGGCCGGTGCGCTCAGGGCGCGGGTGCGGCGGGCAGCAGCGCGGCGATGGCGTGCACCAGCATGTCGAGCCCGAACTCGAACTCGCCGTCCGGGTCCTTCCGGCTGAGCTCGGCGGCCAGGCTCGTCACCTGCGGGAACTCGGCCGGGTCGGCGAGACCCGCCTCCAGCATGGCCCCGGTACCGCTGGCCTCGTCGTCACGCTGGCCCGGCGTGACGCCGACCTCGCGCAGCAGCGAGCCCATGATGAACGCGATGAAGGCGTGCACGATCAGCACCGCCTCGCTCCCGCCGCAGCCCGCCTCCCGCAAGGTGGCCAGCGCGTTCTCGATCGGGCGCAGGCCGGTCAGGGACGGGGTCGGGCGGCTGACCACCAGCATCGTGGAGCGCGGGTACTTGCGGGCGATGGCGCGGAACGCGCGGGCCTGGGCCCGCACCTGCTCCTCCCAGCTGGCGCCGGGCATGGCGGTGAACTCGATGCCGGAGATGACCCGGTCGGCCACGTCGTCGAGCAGCGCGGCCTTGCTGGGCACGTGGTTGTAGAGCGACATCACGCCGCAGTCCAGAAGCGCGGCGACGCGGCGCATGGAGACGGCCTCCACGCCCTCCCGCTCGATGAGATCCACGGCGGCCGAGATGATCCGCGCCCGGCTGAGTTGCATGCCTTCACCGTACGCGCGGCCGGGCCGGGGTGCCGTTCGCCGCCGGCAGCGCCGCCCTCGTACGGTAGGGCCATGGATGACAAGAAGATCCTCGGCAATATTGACGAGCTGATCAGCACCGAGCACCAGCTGCGCAGCAAGCTGGCCGCCGGCGAGCTGTCGAGCGAGGAAGAGCACGCGCAGCTGCGGACGGTCGAGGAAGCCCTCGACCAGTGCTGGGACCTGCTCCGCCAGCGGCGGGCCCGGCGCGAGTACGGCGACGACCCTTCGGGGGCCATCGCGCGGCCGGCCGGCGAGGTGGAGGGGTACTTGCAGTAGGCCACGAAAGGCGGGGGATCGGCGGGCGGCGGGCGGCGAGACAGGCCCTGAGACGGTTGTCTATATAGAGCACTAAGAGCATCTAGAGCATCTAGAGCGGATAGACGACTTGTAGCAGTGCCGGTAAGCTGAGACCATGACGGCAACGGACGGCGAGTTGATCGGCCGGGCACGCGATATGATCGCCGCCCGGATCACCGCGGACCATCCCGGCTGGCAGGCCGGCCATGACCTGTACGGCTGGCATGCCAGCCGGCTCGACGACGGGCATACGGTCCGCGCCACCGGGCCGGACGGCCTGCGGGCCATGATCGGCACCGCACCGCCGTTCGTGAGCTGGTCGGTGATCGGCGAGATCCGCCGCGCCTACCCCCGCTGGCACATCTGGCGGGACCCCACCGGGTGGTGGCACGCCCGGCGGCGCGGCAACTTCCGCGAGGAGTACCGGCCCGGCGCGCCCCTGTACGCGGTGCACGAGCCCGCCGCTGTCTTACTGCACCGGCGGCTCGCCCAGCAGGAAGACCTGGACCAGGCGGAGGGGTGAGCCCCGCGCCTCAGTAGGCTCCCGCCATGCGTATAGCAAGGTTTGCCGCTGGCGGCGAGGTCCGCTACGGGGTCGTGGCGAGCGCCGGGGTTGATAGTGCCCACGGCAACGGGACCGGCACTCCGGCCGAGGGACCCGAGGCCGGGGGACCCGAGACCGAAGGACCCGAGGCTGAAGGTCTCGGGGCTGAAGGGACCGAGATCGCCGAGCTGGCCGGTCACCCGCTCGGCACCATGGGGTCCATCCGGCTCACCGGGACCCGCTACTCGCTGGCCGATGTCCGGCTGCTGGCTCCTATCGTGCCCAGCAAGGTCGTCGCGATCGGCAAGAACTACGCGGCCCACGCGCGCGAGATGGGCGGCGAGGCGCCCGACGAGCCAGTGATCTTCCTCAAGCCCTCCACCTCGGTCATCGGCCCCGCCGATGCGATCATCCGGCCGGCCGCCCTGTCCCAGCGGGTCGACTTCGAGGGCGAGCTGGCGGTGGTGATCGGCAAGATCGCCCGGAACCTGCCGCCCGAGCGGGCCATGGACGCGGTCTTCGGCTACACCTGCGCCAACGACGTGACGGCCCGCGACCTGCAGGCCAAGGACGGCCAGTGGGCCCGGGCCAAGGGCTTCGACACCTTCTGCCCGCTCGGGCCCTGGATCGAGACCGAGCTGGATCCGGCCGACCTGGAGATCACCACCACGGTGAACGGCGAGAAGCGCCAGAACTCGCGGACCTCGCTGCTCCTGCACGACGTCCCGGCGCTGATCAGCTACGTCACCGCGGTCATGACCCTGCTGCCGGGCGACGTGCTGCTCACCGGGACCCCCGACGGGGTCGGGCCGCTGGCGCCGGGAGACCAGGTATCGGTCACGATCGAGGACATCGGGACGCTCGCCAACCGGGTGACCGACGGCTCCTGACGGCCGCTTCCGGGGCTCCTGACAGCCGCCCCGGCTCGGGTGAGCGGAACGCTTTGGTCCCCGCCTCCCGGTTCGGCTACACTGCTCAGGCGCGCTTGGCACTGAAGGCGCGCTCCCATGGGGTATGGGGTAATTGGCAGCCCGACGGGTTCTGGCCCCGTTAGTCTAGGTTCGAGTCCTGGTACCCCAGCCAGCTTGCTGGCCAGCGCGGACGCCCTTAACTGGGCGTCCGCGCTTAGTGCTTTCCGGGTGCTTTCCGGCCGAGGCCTGGGGCAGGGGTCTGAGGACCGTCAGATCCAGCGGCGCCGGGTCGTGCGCCCGCGGCTGCGGCCGTGTCCGCGCTCGAGGCCGGTGACCCGCAGGATCAGCAGGATCACGATGGCACCGATGATTGAGCCGATGATGCCCGAAGCCTGGAAATGGTGGACCTCGATGCCGTCGCCCTCCACCAGTCGCTGGAGGAAGCCGCCGACGAAGGATCCGACGATCCCGAGCAGGATCGTCCCGAGGATGCCGATGTTGTCACGGCCCGGCACGAGCAGCCGGGCGACCAGGCCTGCGATGAGGCCAATGACAATCAGGACAATGATGAATGCCAACATGTAGGGCTAGGTACCAGGATTTGCCGAGATTATTCAGCGGCCCGCTCCGGGCCAGGCCCGGCGCCCGGCGAGATGGGCGCTCGCGGTTGGTTTGGCGGGCCTGTGCCTGGTGCGCTAACCTTGCTTCGCGACTGGGGATGGCAGGACCGGGTTCGGGCCTGGCTGTTCCGGTCGTTCTTCGTGCGGCCCGCGCCACCAGCCCTGCTGGCCCGGCGTGACGCACAGGGAGAGTGTTTCCTGGCCCCGTCGTCTAGTGGCCCAGGACGCCGCCCTCTCAAGGCGGTAGCACGGGTTCAAATCCCGTCGGGGCTACACGTGCAGCAGCAGGTCAGGGGCCTAGTCGCCGAGTGCGGCGGCCGGGCCTTGATCATTTGTCATCGGTTTGTCACTGAGTTCTGGCGTCAGTGACCGGTGGCAGTCGGCATCCGATGTCAGCAGTCGTCACGCCTGCCCTGCGGTGGGCGCTGTTCGTGTGAACTTCTCGGGCGGCCGCCGCACGGCTCATCCGGCATCGGGCGTCTACCTCCGGTCATGCCACGCGACGTTGCCGGGGATCAGCGGACTCATACCTGTGGGTGCCGAAAACCTACGCCACCAGGCGATATTCGTGAATCACGCCCCCGGCGCGGTCGCGTCGCTGGACCCGGAGCTGATCGAGGTTGGTGACGCCGTCGGGCAGCGGGCGCAGCGGTGCGGCCTGGTTAAGGGTTCGGTGCGGCCGTTGGGTGTTGTAGAAGTCCTCGTATTCGCGTAGCACGGTCATCAGGTGCCGCTGGTTCCAGACCAGCTCCGGTCCAGCAGCTCGCGGCGGCAGCTGCCGATCCAGCGTTCCATGATCGAATTCATTCGAGGTGCCTGAACGGCGGAGCGGACAATCCTGACGCCAGCGGCCCGGAAGACCTCATCGAACGCGGCGGTGAAGCTGGCGTCCCGGTCATGCAGTACGAACTTCACCCGCGTCCCCGCGTCCTCCAGGTCCATCAGGAGGTTCCTGGCCTGCTGGACGACCCACGACTGGACGGGGTGCCCGGTGGCGCCGAGGGTCCGGACGCGGCGGGTGCCGTGCTCGATGGCGGCCAGGACGTAGACCTTGCTGCCGTTGAGCAGGTCAGCGGTGAAGAAGTCCAGCGCCAGGATCCCCTGCGCCTG